>JBCCXW010000052.1:0-22466 GCA_039191105.1 Pseudomonadota bacterium | reverse complement strand
TGCGCCGGGATGAGCGGATAGGACTTGATCCAGACTCAACGCCTCGCCCTTTTTCGCACAGGCCAAAACCCCGCGATGGATCGGGAAGCCGACAATCTCGTCCATCAGCGCTTGCGGCGCGACATAGATCGGGACGCCAGCCGGAACCTGCTCAAGGATCGGCCGCAGCGGCTCAAGCCGCGTTTCGCATAAGAAGAGGCTTTCAACCTCAAACCGCGACCGCTCTAGCAAGATCGATAACGGCACTTTGCCTTCGACAATAAAGCGCCCGTTGGTTCCGCCTGTAAGATCGCGTTCGCGAATACTCACAAAAGAGGCGATCCGTGGATCGCCTCTGTCACTTATTTCTATTAAATCAGAGCTTACCAAGCCCTAAGCCCCCATTGGGAGCCCTTGGTCTGTGGCCATTTTCTGCATGGCTTTTTGCAGCTTCTCAAACGCGCGGACTTCGATCTGGCGGATCCGCTCGCGGCTGACATGATAGACCTCGGACAGCTCTTCGAGGGTCTTTGGTTCATCCGTCAGACGGCGTTCCTGTAAAATATGCTGTTCGCGCTCTGACAGATCGGCCATTGCGGTTTGCAGCAATTCCATACGGGCATCGAACTCTTGCGTGCGCGCGAATTCCTCGGCTTGGTTCGGCTCGTCATCTTCCAGCCAATCCTGCCATTCCATATCGCCCTCCGCGCCCATAGGGGCGTTAAGTGAGGCGTCAGAGCCACTCATCCGGCCATTCATGGAGATCACGTCTTTTTCCGAGACATTGAGCTTATCGGCAATCTGCTTGACCTGATCGGGCTTCAGCTGCGCATTGTCGAGCGCGTCAATCTCACCCTTCATCCGGCGAAGATTGAAGAACAGCTTTTTCTGCGCCGCGGTCGTGCCGAGTTTGACCAGGCTCCAGCTGCGCAAGATATATTCCTGAATGCTCGCGCGGATCCACCACATCGCATATGTGGCGAGGCGAAAGCCCTTATCGGGATCGAACTTTTTGACCGATTGCATGAGGCCGACATTGCCTTCGGAGATCACTTCCGCCATCGGCAAGCCATAGCCGCGATAGCCCATTGCAATTTTCGCAACGAGGCGCAGGTGCGAGGTCACCATCTTTTCAGCGGCTTCGGTGTCTTCATGCTCCTGCCAGCGTTTGGCGAGCATGAACTCTTCGTCCTTGCTGAGCATGGGGAATTTTCGAATTTCTGAGAGGTAGCGGCTGAGACCCTGTTCGGGGCTCAACGTGAGCGCACGGCTCGAGCTTGGTGTGTTGGCCATCACTGGTCCTCCTTATGTCCCCGTCACACAACCCTATACGGTTCGGCATTGGTTTCGGTTCTATCACTGGCAAGGGTCATAGCCCCGATCATCGGCGGCGTCTTTCCCTCAATCGCGAATAGTCCCTATCGCGATTTCGCATAGATGGGGATCAAACGGCCGTTATAAAAGGGGGACGCGGGGGTGATGCGTGTCCACAGCCGTCCGACACTGTGGCCAGGACGTTCCCTGCTGCGCGGCCCGGTACTTGCGCGTATCAGCTAGGATTTACGTGATGTCCGCGCATTGAACGCGGCCATTTGTTCAGCGGTCGCTTCGCCTTGGAATTTATCTTTCCACTCAGTGTAAGGCATTCCGTAGATGCGCTCTCGAGCATGGTCTTTCGACATTTCGATGCCATGCGCTTCAGCGGCTTCGCGATACCAATCGCCCAGACAGTTTCGGCAAAAATCGGCAAGGATCATCAAATCGATATTTTGCACATCCTTGCGATTGTCTAGATGCGACAGGAGACGACGGAAAGCCGCTGCGTCGAGTTTGTCTTGGTCAGCTGGCGTCAAATCCGGCATCTCTATTCTCCCAATGCTCGCACATCCGCCTCGACGATGAGGTTCATCGCCTGGCCGCTTGCCTCAAAGTTTAAAGTAATATCAACGGTTTCGCCGCTGACCACGCCGTCTTTTATTCCAAACATCATCAAGTGATTTCCGCCCCGCTTGAGCTCTAGGCGTTCGCCATCTGCAATATCGAATTTCTCAACCATCCGCATTTGCATTTGGCCATCGCTCATCGACATTGTGTGCAATTCGATCGCATCGAAACTCGGTGAGCTGGCGCCTGTTAGCGCCACATCGCCGCCGGCGACGCTGAGCGTCACGCCGCCACTGGTGACGTCCCGATCGCCGACCGGTTCAGTGACGAAAGCATCGGTGTAAGACAGAACCGGGCTGGCATCGCTGGTCGACGGTGCGGGCGCGCATGCCGCAGCGAACCCCAAAAGGCTGACACTCAAAAGCAAACGTGACATGGCGAGTTCCTTTTCATCTCTCATTAAGCTGTAGCGTGTGCTTAAGCGCCCCATAAGCCTACAACTCGCCGCACCTCTTCCAGGATCGGATTGGCCACCGCGCGCGCTTTGTCAGCACCACGCGCCAGCGCCGCATCGATTTCCGCTGGATCATCGAGGAAACGGCGCATTCGATCGGTGATCGGCGATAAATGTGCGACGGCAAGGTCCGCCAATGCAGGCTTAAAGGTGCCAAATCCTTTGCCGCCATATTCGGCCAAGACTTCCGCATCGCTAATATTGGCCATGGCCGCATAGATCCCGACCAGGTTCGCGACTTCAGGCCGATCCTTCATCGCATCGACCGATTCAGGCATATCGCCCAGCGTGTCCGTCTTCGCTTTTTTGATCTTTTTTGCGATTGTGTCGGGATCATCAATTAAATTGATTCGTGACGTTTCAGCCGGATCGGACTTCGACATTTTCTTAGTTCCGTCCTTGAGGCTCATGATTCGCGCGCCCGGGCCTTTGATGAGACCTTCCGGGAGCGGAAAAAAGCCTGGCGCCTCGAATTGCTGATTAAACCGCGCAGCGATATTCCGGCTCAATTCCAGATGCTGCTGCTGATCTTCTCCAACCGGAACATGGGTCGCTTTATAGGCCAGAATATCGGCCGCTTGCAGCACCGGATACGCAAACAATCCGACACTCGCGCGCTCTGCATCTTTCCCTGATTTGTCCTTAAACTGGGTCATCTTTTCGAGCCAACCCATGCGGCAAACACAATTGAAAACCCATGCCAGTTCGGTATGCGCGCGCACCGCGGATTGCACAAAAATGGTTGATTTGTCTGGATCCAAACCCGCGGCCATCATCGCCGCCGCGATTTGACGCGTTTGGTCGGCCAAGCTGTCCGGGCTGTACGGCATGGTGATGGCGTGCAGATCGACGACGCAATAAATCCCTTCCCACCCGGCCTCTTGTAGATCCGCAAATTTCTTGAGCGCCCCGAGATAATTGCCGAGGTGCAGGTTTCCCGTCGGCTGAATGCCGGAGAAAATGCGTTGTGGGCCCGAATAGGTCTGGTTCTCAGTCATGGCAGCGGGGTTTAGCGGTTTTTGCTCACCTGGCTAGAGGCAAATTATGCCGACCCTCGGCGGGTCAAACGTTTCAGATCGCGCGCCTGAACGGCGCCAAATGCCAGCGCGGCGATGCCGTAGACGATGCCGCCTACCAAGACGAACAGAATAACTTCGAGCAGTTTGCTTTGCGGCAGCCAGGGCGCAAGCATCGCTCTCTGTGTCAGGATCAAGAACAGGGCGCCACCCATGGCGAGACTGGCCAGAAACACGGATGCGAGCCGAGCGTAAAGGCGGCGCCCCGGGCGGTACCAATCCCGGGCCAATAACCCAAAGAATAGCAAACCGGCATTGATCCACGCGGCAGCGCTGGTGGCGATCGCAAGCCCGGGAAAACCCGCCCACCCTTGGCTGCGGAACCATAAAAACAAGCCGGCGCCCAGGACGGTGTTCAACGCAACGGTCAATAAGACGAACCGCATCGGGGTTTTGGTATCTTCTCGCGCAAAGAAACCGGGAGCCAGCACCTTGATGAGAACAAAAGCGGGTACGCCCCAGCCATAATGAACCAGCGCTAAGCCGGCCTGTTGCGCATCGTTCAGCGTAAAAGCGCCGCGCGCATACAGTCCCTCGACCAGATAAGCTGGCGCGACCATCAAAGCGATGGCAGCCGGTAAGGTCAGGGCCATGGCCAGGCCGATCCCGTCATCCATCAATTTGTGTCCATCCGCTTCAGTCTCTGCGCGCGCAGCACGCGCAAGGCGCGGTAAAATCGCCACGCCGACCGCAACCCCGACAATTCCCAGCGGCAATTGATACAAGCGATCTGCGTAAAACAACCAAGATTTCGCCCCCTCCTCGAAGCTGGCAAGCGCTTGACTGACGAGAATATTGATTTGCGTCCCGCTGGCCGCGATGGTCCCGGGGATCGCTAGAGCAATGACCTTTTTGACCGGTGGCGTGAGCCTCGGCCAGCCCAGCGACAGGGAAACTTTTTGGCGACGAACGCCCCACCAGAGCAGCGCAGCTTGGGCCAATCCTGCTAAGGACACCGCGGTAGAGGCCAGAAAGGCTGTGTTGCGTGGATCATCGCCCAGCAAAGCGGCAATGATCAGGAAGATGTTTAGGACAGTCGGGGCCCCGGCCGAAAGGACAAACCGCCCGGCTGAGTTCAAGACGCCGGAAAGCAGCGCAGCTAGGGCCATGCAAGCAAGATAAGGCATCGTAATTTGGGTCAGGAGTATAGCGAGCTGAAAGCTCTCGCTGGTTTCCGCATAACCGCCATGAATGAGTTTCATAATCCATGGCATCGCCAATTGGGCGAGGATGACCAATGCGGCGGTCGCTGCGAACAGACCGCGCATCGTTTGTTGCGCGACCTCTGCAGCGGCCTCCGGGCCGTCCGCCTCTAACGTGCGTGCATAGGCCGGCACAAAGGCCTGCGCGAAAGCGCCTTCCGCAAAAATTCGGCGGAACAGGTTGGGGAACATTAAGGCTGTGACAAACGCATCGCCGATCGGGCCGGCCCCAACTTTCGCGGCGATTAGAATGTCTCTTACGAAGCCTAGGATCCGGCTGCTAAATGTGAGCGATGATTGCGTGAGAGTATTGCGCAGCAGGCTCATGCAAGACTTTCGAGACTAAAAACTATCGGCCGCGCTGGCGCGCTTGAGTTTGCGGGCAGGGGTGCTCGGACCGTCTGGTTCTTCGCGACCAAGCGCGGCGAGGAGTTGGTCGCGCAATGACGTTTTCATGGCGTCGTCAAAACCTTCTGGAAGCGTGACATAGAAGGCGTCAAAGACGCGCTCGCCATAGGAGCCAACATGCGCGGAGACGATCGAAATCCCTGCATCGGCAAGAACGGTGCTGACATCGCTGAGGAGACCAGGGCGGTCGCGCCCAGACACATCGATCACCGTATAATCTTGTGACGCATCGTCTGAAAGACTAACGCCCGGCTGAACGATGAACGCAGCCTCGCGCTGGTTTTGACGCAGCCTGACATCCGGCAGCGCTTGATCGGGATCGATGGCTTTCAAAACCATTTTCTCCAAGCGATCCAAGCGTCCGCGGTCCCCGCGCGCGAACGGCTGACCATCGCCGTCTTCCAGCACGAAGACATCGATGATCCGTCCAGAGGGTCCAGTGAAGACTTGTGCCGCAACCGTCTGTGCGCCAAGGACGCCGATCGCTTGTGTCAGGCGGGCAAACAATCCGACGCGATCTGGGGCAGACACGAATAGGATCGTCCGGTCGTCTTGATTGGCTTGAGCATGGACAATGATCACGTCTTCACCGGACAGACGTTGCGCATGCTCAATCAGCGCGGAAACATCAAAACCGGTCCAATACGCGTCATCCATTTCCAGCATTGTCTGTGGTACGGTTCCCAGCCGATCCATCACCGCCGCGCGGTTGGCATCTCCGCGATCGCGCAATTCTGCGGTAACCACCGCCTCATCGGTGCGCCCGCCGCGAAGCGCTGCCTCGGTATTATAATAGAGATCGCCGAGCAGCTGCCCCTTCCAAGAGTTCCAAACGTTTGGTCCAACAGCGCGAATGTCGGCGATGGTCAGGATATAAAGCAGACGCAAATGCTCGATATCCATCACTTTCTCGGCAAATTTCACAATCGTTCTCGGGTCTGCAATATCCCGCTTTTGCGCGGTTTCGCTCATTTCGAGGTGATTGCCGACGAGCCAGGCGACAAGCTCGGTCTCGGCGTCATCGAGGCCAAGTCTTCGGCAGGCTTGGCGTGCCGTTTTCATGCCCTCGATTTGCTGATCGCCAAGTCCTTTGCCCGTATCATGCAGCAGCATTGCCAAATAAAGCGCCCGGCGATTCTCGATTTTCGTAAAGAGCTGGTTGGCCAGCTTAAAACCGTCTTCGCCGCGCTCCATTGTCGAAAGATGATTGACCGCACGAATGGTGTGCTCGTCGACGGTATAGTGATGATACATGTTGAACTGCGTTTGTGCGACAATGCCGCCAAACTCAGGCAAAAAGCGCCCCAACACACCGGCCTCATTCATCCGATTAAGGGTCAATCCTAGGCGCTCGCTGCGCAACAGAATGTTAAAAAAGGCGGCCACCATATCAGGATCGGTCCGAGACGGCGTGTCGATGGTCTTGATATTCCTTGCGACAAGGGTCAGGGCATCCGGGTGAACATCGACATTTTCCTGGTCGGCGACCCGAAACAGTGTGAACAAGGCCGTCGGATCTTGAAGCGCGGTTTCGGCATGGGCGAAATCAACGCGGTTTCCGAGCAGCCTAAACCTCTGATCTTTGAGCGGTTTGCTCTGGATCGATGCACCCGGCAAGAACCGCCGAAATCCCTCCGGTTTGGCTTTTTGTTGCGCCTCGAGTTTTGCTGCTAAAATGCGCGTGAGGCTGCCGACATCTTTTGCCGCCAGAAAATAGCGTTTCATAAAACGCTCGACGCCGAGCTGTTCGCCGCGATCCTTGTAGCCCATGCGGGCGGCAATCTCGGGTTGCAGATCAAAACTGAGCCGTTCCTCGGGCCGACCCGTAATGTAGTGCAAATGACACCGCACGGTCCAAAGGAATCGCGCGGCGCGCATGAAGACATGGTATTCGTGTCGGGTGAACACGTTCGTCGTCATCACATCTTCGAGCGTCTCGGTGTCGTTTGGGTGCATATGCTTGACGATCCAATAAAGGGTTTGCAGATCGCGTAAGCCGCCTTTGCTTTCCTTGACATTCGGCTCGACCAAATAGCGGGCATTGCCTTGCCGCGTGTGCCGACGGTCGCGCTCTTCAAGCTTGTCAGCAATGAATTGGGCATCTTGCCCGGTGACCACCTGGCGGACAAACAGATCCATGGTTTCGCTGGCGAGATGGCGATCCCCAAACAAAAACCGCGAATCGAGTAGGCTGGTTTTAATCGTCACATCGCTTTTGGCCAAGCGCACGCATTCTTGAGGTGTCCGGAACGCGTGGCCGACTTTGAGGCCCATATCCCAGAGCGCCAGCAACATGTATTCGATCACGCTTTCCGCATGCGGGCTGGATTTGTAAGCGCGAATGAATTGAAGGTCGATATCCGATGATGGCGCCAAGACCGAGCGCCCATAGCCGCCAGTGGCGAACACCGCGAGTTTCTCGCCTTCCGTTGGATTGCGCGCGCGAATCACATGCGTGGTTATGAAATCATAGAGCGCATGCAGAACCTCGTCCTGGACCGCCGCCAGCAAGCGCGCGGTGTCGAGACCATCGGCGCCTTGTTGTAGCCGTTCCTGCGCAATCAAACGGCCTCGAAAAAGAGCGCCATGCAGAATGTTCAAAGCAGCTTTGCGGGCCGCCTTGGAGTCGCCTTCATGATTTAAGGCCGCCGCGGTGAGCTTCACCCGCAATGCGCGGCCATCTATGATAGCGTTTATCCGCCATTTGCCTGGAGCGCGCCGCGCCAAGGTTCGTTTTTCAACTAGTGCAGTTTCCTTGACCATGCGCGGGGTTTAGCCTGGTTTGTGGTGATCTGGCTAGGTCCTGCCCACACGCTAGGTTGCAGCGCGCTTTAGTGCAATCAGGGCTTGTTCGAGTAAATCAGGATGTGAGGCGCAGACCAATTGGCCACCTGGCTTTGCTGGTTGGCCGTGCCAATCGCATGCCATACCGCCGGCGCCGCGGACGATTGGGATGAGCGCTGCGGCGTCATAGGGCGCCAGTCCGGATTCGGCGACCAGGTCGATTGTCCCCGCGGCCAAGCGCGCATAGGCATACGCGTCGAGCCCATAGCGAATGATTTTGGCGGTTTGCCGCAAATGCGACCAAGCCCCCTGTTCCGGCGCTGAGAGAATAAATGGGTCCGTCGTCGAAATCACAGCCTGGCGCAGATCATCACACGCCGATACGCGCAGCCGGTTCGCCTGCCCCGCCTGGTGCAAAAAACTGCCATCCGCGCTGCCAATATAGCGTTCATCCAAAATCGGCTGATCGATCAGCCCAAAAACCGCGTCGCCAGATTGATCCGTGAGACCAATCAGCGTGACCCAATTGGTTAAGCCGGCCACAAACGCGCGCGTTCCATCGATCGGATCAAGGACCCAGGTCCAGCCGGTGGATCCGTTTGTGACGCCATACTCTTCGCCATGAATGCCATCATTTGGACGATTTAGGGCGAGGACTTCCCGCATGGCGCGTTCTGCGGCCCGATCAGCTTCTGTGACCGGATCAAACGCCCCATCGCTTTGCTTGTTTTCGATGCGTTTCAAAGCGCGAAAATGCGGCCATATGGCCGCTCGCGCGGCATCGGCCATTTTCTGCGCGACCACCGCTGCGTCAAAGTCTAAGGCAAGTGTCATCCCGCGCGGTTAGCCACGCGGCGTCTGAATGGTCAAGCCGCACCGGTATCGGTGGTTTCCGATTCAAGGGCTTTTGCGAGCTCCAGCAAACGCCGACGCGGACGTTCGCCCAAGCGATAATAGGCGCGGACCAACTCCAAAGTCTCTTTTTGGCTGAGAATATCCGCGTCCAACCGCTCTGCATCATTGGCTGCCAGGCCCTGCATATCTTCCGATTCTAGACCGTCAAAGAAATACTGAACGGAGACGTTCAAGGCGCGTGAAAGATCATACAAACGCGAAGAGGTCACCCGATTTGCCCCACACTCATATTTTTGGATTTGCTGGAACCGCACCCCCACAAGACTTGCAAGGTCCTGTTGAGTCATCCCCAATAGGCGACGCCTGCGCCGCAAACGCTTGCCCACATGCAGATCAGTTTTATCCGTCATACCGTACTCCCGGCTGATCCGAGGCCTCAAAGAGTGTCCCGAAAGTGAATAACGCAAACAGTCACAGCAAAACCTGTGCCGGAATAGAAAATGTCGTTTTTTCTGTGACTTATGGGGTGTCTCAAACAGAGGTTGTTTGACGTGCATCCCACTCACGCATTGGTGTTATGCGGCAGCGCAGCTAAAAGGGGGTTGTTCTTTGTGCGCCGCACAATAAATCTACCCTTAGCACTTCGGTGCTGACGCCTTCTGGCGTTTCCTCCCTTACCTGATACAACCGCGCCCTCTGGCGCGGTTTTTTTTACCCGCTTCGCGCTTGCGCAAATTCGACAATATCGGCGATGACTCGACTGACCTGACTCTGCATAACTGCGAAGCCAGAAGACTTCTGAACCTCAATCTCGTTCATGTAAAGCGCGCGATTAATTTCGATTTGCAGCACATGTACCCCACGTCTCGGGCGACCATAGCGCCGGGTGGTATAGCCGCCCGCATAAGGCGCGTTGCGCGTGACGCTTAGACCCTCAAGTCGAAAGCGCCGCTCCGCCAAAGATGTTAACCGCGCCGAGCAGCTCGATCCAAAACGATCGCCGAGGACGATGTCCGGCATGCTGGCCCGGCCCGGTTGGCGAGAGGGCATTGAATGGCAATCGATGATGTAGACATCTGACCAGTTTCGCTTCAGCGCATCGATTTCGGCTTGCAGCGCGGCATGGTAGCGGTCATGTACGGTGGTCAGACGAAATTGACCTTCCTGGCGCGAGATTTGGCCCGCATAAATGTTCCGGCCGCTGGCGCCCACACGCGGCAAGCACCCAAGCCCGGCTTTCACCCGCGCACTTGGCATGCCAGCGGTGCGCGGCAGCCCATCATAGAACATGGTCGCGTCGAGTTCGCGTGCGTCACGGTTTAAATCGACAAACGCTCGCGCATAGGTCGCATCCATCAAGATCGCGCCTTGGTCGACGGCGGAGACATAAAGCTCATCTACAAACGCATCCTCGGTCCGCTGAAGATCTCGCAACGGGACATTGAGGCGCTCGGTCATCGCGCTTGGATAGACCTGACCGCTGTGCGGAGAAGCAAAAACCACTGGCGCGACGACTGAGTCCGGCCGGCGAATCGTAAAAGCGTCGAGGGCCCGAGGTTGCGCGGCCGGGGTATAGTCGAAGGCAATCCGCATAACGCCCAAGGTCTGCTTTCTGCCCGTAAGGTCAAGGGTTAATTGACTGTTTTTCGTGCATTCTGTCGGCATTTAATCATTCTATTGATTTTTTTCGCAGCAAAAGCTGCTACATTTTCACCGAGGATTTACGGATTCCGAGCCTATATGCTGTGAATGCGCGCTAGGGACGCAGTGAAATGAGTAAAATCTTGCTTGCCGAAGATGACGATGCGATGCGCAGCTTTTTGAGCGCGTCCTTGCGTCGGGCTGGGCACGATGTGCAAGACTTCGAAGATGGCGAAGGCGCGCTTGAAGCGCTGGAACGCGAAGTCTTCGATTTGCTGCTCACCGATATTGTTATGCCTGGCATTGACGGGATCGAACTCGCGCGTCGCGGCGCTGAACTCGATCCAGCCATGAAAATTGTTTTTATCACCGGATTTGCGGCCGTCGCATTGTCAGGGAGTGCGCCGACACCAGCGGGTGCAAAAGTGCTGTCAAAGCCTTTCCACTTGCGCGAGCTGGTCGATGAAGTCGAACGCGTCATGGCGGCCTAGTCTCGGTTGCAGTTGAGGCTTGACTTGCCGCGTCCAAAAGGAGAAGACGCGGCTCCGAAATGGGACGGTCGATTAGCTCAGTGGTAGAGCACTGCATTGACATTGCAGGGGTCACTAGTTCGAACCTAGTATCGACCACCATTTTGTATTCAACGAAGTTAGAGCCGCAACCGACGCGCGCTCGTCCTCGTAAATGTCTCCCAAAATCTCGAATGGCTTGAGACGCGGCGAGATTGAAGCCATTCGTGTCTTCGTCCAAACATGTTGCTTGGGGTTTTCAACTCTTTGTTCAGCAGCGCTTAAACCGTTGGGATACTTGAATGTCACCATCTGTATTGAAATGGGGGCCAGCGGCATTTTGCTTTGCGGTCACTTTAGTTTACAGCCTCTTATTCCACTTCCGCGCGCCGTTTTATGATCATTGGGAGCTTATTCCCTCCTATGCAAAATACCAAGACGGTACGCTTCGTTTGAGCGAATTGTTCGAATTACACAACGCCCATTGGCACGCATCGGGGCATATCGTGCAGCTCGCATTGAGCAATTTTACGTCCATGCAACACTGGCCATTAGCGCTCGTCAGCGTTGTCTCGGCGGGTCTCGGATTTCTGGCACTGGCACGGATATTGGACCGGAGTATAAAAGCGTTCGATGTCTCATCGGCGACATTTTGGGTGTTCGGGTGTTCAGCCCTTTTCCTATTTTCGCTAGACCAAGCGTCAAATTGGCTTTGGGGGTGGCAAATCTCGGTGTTCATTAGCGCGGCAGGCGTTTTATGGACAATCGAGCGGCTCACATCCGGGGCGCCAACCATCACCAATACCGCGATCGCGGTTTTCGCAACCGCCGCCGCGATTTACGGCTTTGCAACAAGTTGGATGCTGATCCCGATCGGATTTGTCCTCTTGGTTTTTTCCGGTGCGTTTCAGAGCTGGCGCGGTTGGGTTTCGCTCGCTCTTTGGTCTGTCTTAACCGTCTTATTGCTCTGGCATTTCTCCTTAGCCTTGACCGAAACACGAATTCAACATGTCGAAGAACATATGCCGAGTTCGATGGATTTGGCTTCGGTGTTTGGGCTCATTCACTACACATCGAACTTTATCGCCTCCCCGGTCGCACGTTTCGTGCGCGACGCTGCTAGCATTGCGACTTTGTTGGGTTTCGCGCTATTGGCCTGGTCGATCTGGACGCTTTGGCGCATCGAAGGTCACCGTGCATGGCGTGCGATGACACCGTTTCTAGCTATGGTGGTTTACAGTATTGGGGCTGGGTTTCTCACCGCCCTAGGGCGCTATCAGGTGTTTGACACGGTTCAGGCCTTTTCGAGCCGCTACATCACCTTCGCGTCCTTTTTCTGGATCGCTGTGCTCTCGCTGTCGGTGTTCGCGATTCTCAAGGCTCGGCCTCTTAAGAACAGAGCCTGGGTCGGGTTGGTCGGGCTGCTCATTGTGCTCAAGCTTGGCAATATTCCGGGCATCGCTGTGAAGTCCGTCGTCCGGTCCTATGAGGTTCGGGCGGCGGCTGTGCTCTTGGCGGAAACCTATCCGAACACGCCGCCGGAGCAATACACAGCCCTGCATGCTCCGCAACAAAGGATCGAATCGCGCCTCGATATTCTCATGGCACACCGAGCGAGCCTATTTGCGGGGTCGGGGAACCGTCTGGCGGAACCGGAAGCGCAAGAGTGACGCCTCCACCACGGGCGGCGGCGCGCGCTGCTTAGATCCATATCTCGCATGCAAAAGGCGACAGAGCGCTCTGCCGCCTTTGACATGGTGCCGCTTATAGGACTTGAACCTACGACCCCCGCATTACGAATGACAAGGACCTAGTATTCATAAGCTTTCGAATTTTATCGAGAGCTTTCGCAGTGCGCTGTTAATAAAACACATTACGGTTTTAATCCCTTCGGAAACTCTCAAATAAGTTTGAATGTATCCGACAAATATGCCACCTATCATCCACCTATCGACAATCCGTGGGTGGATGATGCCAAAGATCTCTCTAACCGACGCATTCATTTTGGGCGAAAAATGCCTGTGTCCTGAAGGCAAGCCTCAGGAAGACTATAGGGACGCGCATCCGCGTGGCCGGGGTTTGGTGCTGCGGGTCAGTAAGTCGGGGCTCAAGAAGTGGAACTTTATCTATTCGATGCATGGGAAAGAGCGTCGCCTGACTTTGCCCGAGTATGGGCGCGGAGAAGATCAGCTCACACTAGCGCAAGCTAGGAAGCGCGCGGCTATGCTTAGAGCCCAAGTCTTGTTGGGTGAGGATCCAGCGGCTCAGGCGGCAGAGATGCGCGCTGAAATGAAACGTCAGCAGGGCGAAACCGTTAAAGCGATGCTGGAACAGCGCATTGCCAACTTAAGGCGCAAGGGACGCCGCGAGAGTTATTTGACGGACCTGAATGAGCGGTTCAGTGCACATGTCTTGCCTCGGATTGGCGATAAGCCTCTAGCTCAGGTCACCCAGGCTGAGATCGCCGCGATCCTTTCGCCTCTCGAAGCGGCCGGCATGGTTGCAACGTACAATAAGCTGCTGACGATATTGCCACCGTTATGGGATGTGGCCCGACTGGATGATCCAATTAGGGGCAACTTTGAACGCTTACCCGAAAATGAGAGCCCGGAGCCGTTCACTCTAGATGAGGTTCGCGCGATCCTGGCGGCGCTGGATGAACCTGCGGCTAAAGTCCATCCAGTCACAAGAGCAGCCATCCGGTTTGCCGCGTTCACACTGAAGCGTTCTGGCGAGTGTGCATCGGCCATGGTAAGCGAGATCGATAATAAGAATAACCTTTGGACGATTCCTGGCAGTAAGATGAAAGGCGGGCGCCCTGAAACAGTTCCGCTGTCGCAACAGGCGCTGGATGTCATTGATGGGGTGATGACACTGCCTGTACGACCAGACATCGGGCGCGATCCCGTGGCCGTCTTCGTGAGCCCACGAGATGCTGCCAGTTCGATTACCCAGAACAGCATGTCGCGTGCCTTCGTGCGAGCTCGCCGGATTGCTGGTGTGCTGGGAGATGGGCGAACGCTGCACAGTCTAAGGCATTCTGGAGCGACCGCGTTAGCCGCGACAGGTGTTCCGCCTCACATTATTCAGAGCTTACTGGGTCATAAGTCTGCGGGCGCATCGTCGCGCGTTACTCAGCGCTATAATCAGTATGAGTTTTTAAATGAGAGGCGGCAATGCTTGGAAACTTTAGCCGCACTCGTTGGGCCGGGGCATCCAGGTAGGGGTGGTGAGGTCATCAATCTTCATTGATAAATGCATTATGTATTTGGAGCACTTCTTGATTGATTTTCAAAGCCCGGTCGTGAAGCGGCCTCACTTTTTGGATAAGCTCCTGGGTCTTTTCATCGATCGTATCGACTAATCCAATGACTTTGGGTTTCAGTTCATTTGAGAGGACGCTCCCGGCGTTAAGGCCCTCACTCCGTAGAATTTCTACTGCCTGGAAGCCGCACATTTCGTGCCATTCGTAAACGATATAATCGCTGTATAGTCGAGCAAGGTTCGAGAGAGCTTCTCCATCATGAACCAATCGATATGCGCTTTGACTTTGCTTAACTTTATTGCCTTCTTCCCGCCTCCGGGACTCCCATGCGTCGCACAAATCGTCGATGACTTCGAGTTTCTGTTCGACCTGCGTTATATCGGCTATTCGCCGCAATAGACTGTCCAGCATCTCCGTTGTAGATTCGCTGAAGTCGAAATGAGATCCGTACTTCAGGCTATTTACCTGAGCTTTTAGCGCTGATTGCAACTTGAAAACTGGTAGCGGCACTGCGGCCAAGAACGAATTAATAGGGTTGCTTAAGTGCGGATCATGCCGGCCTTGGTCGCGCTCACCGAGCGGCTGGACGCTGGAAATCTGTGAAAATTGAGCGCTTTTGTACTCGTTGGAGTTTATTCGTCTCGCTTGTTCATTCGCAATCACCAGTCGAGCGTAAATGTCCGGAGACAATGTCTCCATAGCTCTTGAATATGCATTTATGTCAGAATGAGCCGCCCACTTCATCGTGAAGCTTAGCCTAGAGACTATTTCGGCGATTACAGAATTGCCATTGATGTTCGCTACGCCTTTTAGGTTGGCTATCAACTCACCCGGGATTTCACTCAATTCCTGCAGGACTTTTTCGGTTTCCCCTTCCGGCATAACGGCTTTGGTGAACTCAAGGCGATCGGAGATTTCGGCGCTGAGCGTTCTTTTGTTTCGCTTTGCGGCCTCTGTAAGGAAGTCCTTTAGGTCACGCGACACGTTAGATGTGACTGACGGATAAAGGACAGACTTCTTTTCCATTTTGGAGACTTTCGGGGTTTTGTGGTGCTTGCTTCTGGGTGCGAAAAACCACGAATGACAAGGTATTGCAAGCCATTCCAGGGAAACAAAAAGCAAAGTTGACTATGTTCGCGCGAAGATATATGGAAATTCCATGGAAATTCGATAAACCCATATGAGGCCCCCATGACCAATCAGGTGAACCCTCCAAAAATTCCGAAAACGCTCACCCGGCAGGAGGTGGCTAAGCACCTCAACAAATCCGTGAGCACTTTAAATAGGATGCTAGCTAACGGTGAGTTTCCTCGCGGACCGATTGTGGGAGGTCGTGAGTGTTGGCTTGAAAGCGACGTGGCTAGTTACATCAACGATCGCATTCGGGAACGTGATGCGAGGATTGTGGCATGACTAACTCACGTCGCCGGCTCTTGAAGATGTCTGATCTACCGCAGGTGTTCGGTTTCGGCCTGACCAAGGTCTACGAGCTCAAGCGTGACGACCCAAGCTTTCCGAAACCAGCAAGCTTTGGGCGTATGCAAGTCTACGATTCTGTTGAGGTGGAAGAATACATCTCAAAGAAGTTCGAGGCGCGTGATGTTGCCTAAACGAGAAACCCCCGCTGAGCTGCTTTGGGGAAGCGCTCTAGCGGGGGCAAAGGGGAAGGCGCTCACAAGTCGCTGACCCTTAATTTGTGTCCTTTTAACTTTGACGAGCAGGACGAGAGATGGATAGCCAAGTTCTAACGCAAGTTCAAGAAAAAACATATCAATCTAATACTCAACGTAGGCGTCACCGCAAGCGTCTCTCATTGCCAAATGGCCTCGCAATCGCGCCAGAAAACCCATCACTACTGGCGCTAAAGCCGCTTGAGGTGCCTGCCTTTCTTGTTTCAAAGCGTTCCAAAAAAGGGCATGTGCGTTCACTCGTGATGTTCAATCAGAAGGCTGCTGCGATGCTCTCAAGACGCGCGGCTGGGCAACCTTTCATCATCTTGACCAAAACGAAAGCGAACGGTCGCTGGCAGCGCCATACTGAACGGCTAGAAGGCGGGCCGCTACATTACTCTATCAATAGCACCCAAGCATTTTTGCTCGAGCATGGGGCTCCTTGGGAAACGAGGGAGTTCAAACCCCCATCAACTCGGACATTAAAACTGCTAAAGTATCTTGGACTAGCGACGCCAACGATTTGCAGCGCTCAGACCGCGAGTGCTCTGATCCACGCATATCATTTTGCCCGCGCCTTTGATGCGGCTTTCCAGGACCGTCCATGGGTAAACGGTTTCGATGCCCGTGAAGTGAACTTCAAGGAGCTTCAGAAGTCGCAATGAGCAATGTGATTTATCCTCCGCACTTTCACGATTTGTCAGATCATAATGTGCCTTGGGTTACCGGGTGGGCCGTTATTGTGGGTGGCGACATATACCTGAAGACTGCCAAGGTGTGGCACATCGAGCGTGATGATTATCACGGTTGTGTCTACATCGACTACATTTCAGAATCTGTTGTCGAGTATCTGGGCCGCGATCCAGAAACGCTTCGTAAGGTCTGGAGCACCCGGTTTCTCAACGAACAATTCACAGGTTCATTGTTGCCGCCTTGCGACTTCGATGAGGCGCCGCCAAAGCCGCATTCTCGCCGCCGGAAAACGGTGAAGCGCGACTATGTCAACATGATCGAGACCATCGTTTACGAGGGAGCTGCGTGATGAGTGCATTGTCACAAAAGCCTCGCCGGTCCGATCATCCGGGCATGATTGAATTACCAGATACCGACGGCATGGACATGGAAGAGGCTGCAGCGGCTTGGGCATCGCTTGGTTTACGTCTTTGCTATGAAAACGAAGATGGTGAGCGACCAGTTGGAAAGTGGCGCTACGCAGATCGAGATAAAACTCGATTGCTTGAACCGGACTCTCCGGAGCGCGCACGCATTTTAGTCGAGAGATATGATGTTACCCGGATATTGGTTGAGCCGGCAGAGAACATGGTCGTGCTCGATATTGATCATCGGCCAGCCCAAGGTTGGGACGGCGTGGCAATTGGCAGAGAACTGCGCCGTGTATTCTCATTGCCAACCTGCCCAATCATTCAAACGCCATCGGGTGGGTTCCATTTATGGTTTCAACTTCCTCCTGGCTTCAAGACGCGGAACTGGACCAGCACACACGGTAAGTTCCCCATCGAGGGGGTTGATGTTCGCACATTTGGGGGGCTCGCGGCTGTGCCACCCAGTGTCCGGCAAAACGCAAGCGAAAAAGCTTGTGGCGTCTATAAGTGGATAGGGGTTTGTCGAACACTACCACTGGCGCCTCAATCACTCGTGCGGGCCTTAACGCCACCAAAGCGACCAGTAATCGAGGTCGTTAAGCGACAGCGGTTTTCCGGCGACATTCATCCTTGGATTGCCGCGATGTTGAGAGGGCAGCTCGCAGAAGTGGAAAAATGCGGCGACGGCAATCGCAATGCTCAACTGTTTAAATCAAGCGCCTGGGTTGCAGCATATGTGGCGGGAGGAGAGTTGCCAGACAAGGCCACGCGCGCGGCGCTCTACAACGCTGCAGATGCTTGCGGATTGGTAGCAGATGATGGGCAGCATTCGGTTCTCGCCACCATTCAGAGCGGTTTCGCGACGGGTTCGAAAACCCCGCGTCAACGCCCCGTGGGGGTGCGATGAGCAACGAGCATAACGAGCAAGCCCCTTCAGGCGCCGAGATTCTTCATTTGGCAGAAGTCTTAAATGACGTGCGCAACGGCACAAAAGAGGCTCCGACGATTGTGGAGCCAACTCCATACGAGTGGGTAGAGCTTGAAGACATTCCTCCGCGCCCCTGGATCTATGGGCAAGATTACTGTCGTGGTGTGATGACGCTTACGATCGCTCCTGGCGGTCTTGGCAAATCAACACTTTGCCTAACGGAAGCAATTGCTATGGCTTCTGGCCGCAACTTGGTTGCGCCCTGCATGAATGTCGATCGCGCGAAGGCTTGGTACTTCAACTTAGAAGACCCGAAACAAGAGCTGCAGCGCAAGATTGCCGCTGCTTGCCGTTACCATGGCCTTAGCAAAGAAGATCTTGATAGCCACCTGTTTGTGAACTCCGGCTTGGACACACCACTCATCACAGCATCTGAGACTGAAACAGGAATAGTTATTGAGCCTGTTTTCGAGAGCATCGAAAAGGCGGTGAAGGCTCACAGTCTTGATATTTTGATCATCGATCCGTTCGTGAGTAGTCACAGCCTCAGCGAGAATGACAATACCAAGATTGACCGCATTGCGAAACGTTGGGCCAAGCTTGCCAACGACTGCAACATTGCGGTCAGCCTGGTGCACCACACCCGCAAGAATAACGGAATGGGTTCGACCGACACCGAGAGCGCTCGGGGCGCTAAGTCGCTTACTGATGCAGCTCGTGTGGTCCGAGTGCTCAATCAAATGACCAAAGAAGAAGCTGAGCAAGCTGAACTGGAACTGGGCCAACACCGGCAGTTCTTTCGTCTAAACAGGGACAAAGCAAACCTAGCGCCAGCGGAGCATGAGCGCCAATGGATGCAAATTGTTAGCGTTTACCCGCAGGGGCAAGAAGACGACGCAAATGCTAGCGTTGGTGCTGTAACGCGTTGGGATTTCCCCTCTGCTTTTGACGGAGTAACGGTCAACCACCTTTATCAATTTCAAAAGGCCATTGATGGGGAGTTTCCTGGCGCGGACGTTCGCGCGTCAGACTGGGCTGGTCACGACCTTGCTCGCGTATGTGGTCTTAGCCCCGATGATCCCGCCGACAAGAGCAAGCTAAAACGAATGATCGCCGGGTATGAGAAAACCGGCGCCATCAAACGCATACCTCAGCAGCGCAGAAATGGTAGCGGCAAAAGACCCGTTTTTGAGGTCGCAAAATGGTCCGAAATCGGATGAATTTAACTTCCGCAATAACTTCCGATTTTGAAGGCAACTTCCGGCGAACTCCCGGTAACTTCCGCAAACTTCCGATCGTTTGTTCAGGGAGGCGGCTGGATACCCTATATTCATTGCAGTTCACGCGGGGCGGAAGTTGCGTTTTCTGAGTTCCAATAACTTCCACAAACTTCCGCAAAATGGACTAAATCGGAAGTCCGGAAGTCCTTTTATAGGACTTCCTGAACTTCCGATCCCGTATTCGGAGCGTTCACTTGGCTGCGAAAAAACTGAAAATGCCGCCTCGGATCAAATCACTCTATTCATGGACCAGGATGATAGGTTTGTAGGCATGCGCCAAAAACTTGGCCTTGAATATAGCTTAGTCTCGACGCCGGACAGACTAGAACACGAGTCAAATGATCCCGAATGCACTATTTCTTGCCGATGTGAGAATTGTCTGCTTTCTTTCCCGGAGCGCAGAATGCGTCCAATAAGTGCAGTAAAAACGCTGGGTGGCGCGCTTTGGATTACATTGTTCAATTAATTCGGGATAACGCACCGTCGGGGCGTTTCAAGCCTATTGAGGAAGTAGCAGATGCATGCGCAATCGCTAATCGGCAGGCGATTGCACGGGCTGATTTCTTTGAAGCTTTGAGCTCGCTTGAAAAAGCCGGCCTAGTCGCGGTACAAGGTCGCCAGATGAAACTGGTGGAGTTCGATGCACCGGAAAAAGAGCTATACGACCCTTTGGAGGACGCCCTAAACGAACCGAGTTTCTTGAACCAAATTCGCGTTTCAAAAACGCAATCGGTTTTTCATCGAACGGCCTACGGTGGAGCAATCGGTAGCGGTCAGTTTTCCCGCCCTGACTTTACTCTTGCCACTATCAGACAGTTTGCGTTTGACCCCGCCAGTTATCTGGATGTTGTAACGTTCGAAGTGAAGAACCTAGCGGGCACGAACCTATTAGCGGTTCACGAGGCACTCGCGCACGCGAGATTCGGACACTATTCATTTGTGGTCATCCCAAAGTCGTCGCTCGATCCATCCATTGTCGAGATGACCAAACAAAACTGCACTGAGCATGGACTTGGTCTGATCACTTTTCGAATTAAAACGGTTGAGCCTGCAGTTCAAATCTCGGATTTGCAGGTGATTGTTCACGCCGTCCGTAATCTTCCGGATCCGCATCGGGTAGAACGTTTTCTAACAGAAAGACTACCGCCAGAGAAACAGGAAATGCTTAAGCAGTTGGCCCGCGCCTCATGAACCCGTGTATCATCAGTATCGTCAACCGAAAGGGAGGCGTCGGAAAAACTACTCTGGCGATTGCCTTAGCCGACACAATCGTTTCAGAGGCAGAGCAGGACGTCGTCATTGTGGACCTTGACCCGCAATCCAGCGCCAGCAGAGCGCTTCTCACAGATGATGATTTTCTTGGTCAAACGCAGGCCGAAGTCACTCTGCACACACTGATCAAAGATAGGATTTCACACAACTCTAACAACGAAGAGCTTTTCAAAACGGGTATGGTACATCGTATTTCGGGGCGCTCACATGTTAACTGTGACTTGTACCCAAACAGCGATAAATACTGGGATCTAGAAGCCGAGCAGCAAGCATCTGACGGCGGTGAGGCATTGCTCGCGGCGATTTCAGAGTTCCTGGAAGAGCTGAAAGGCGTCGGCAAAGTAGTGATAGTCGATTGTCCACCTGGCCAGTCCATAAGTGCCCTTGGTGCAATTAGGACTTCGGACCTGGTTCTATGTCCCATTACGCCAGACCGGTTTGCGCTGTGGGGTAAAGATCTCCTGTCGGAGTACATTCGGAAAAACGCCGAAGGTCAATCTCCACACTTTGTAGTCAGTCGCGCTAAACTAAATGGTGGAAAAGACGTTTTGAACGCTATCGAAACTTTGGCGATGCAACCTGAGATGCTCAAAACTGAAACGGGAAATGCAGAGCACGCCGTGTTCGGAAGGCTGGCTCCGTTTAGTGACCGCGCCAGCGTCCGAAAAAGAATCCAATTAGAACGTCCGAGATCTTTAGACCAAATTTATAGTGACGCCGGCGCCTTAGAGTTGCGCAACATAATGAACGCTATTTCGAGAGCGATAGAGGAAGAAAATGGTTGATCGTGTTGAACTAATAACCGCAGTCGCCCCAACTGTCCGGCTAAATGCGACGAACGGAACCAAGTATCTCAAAGCGCTAAAAACTGCGCTCATCCTCTTGCTCGCAGAATATGAGTTGGAGAATGCTCGTGCGCTAAACTCGACCCAAAAATCCGAATTAGCTACAGCAATCGACCAGCTCTTTACACTTGCGGAACTAAAGAAAATTTCGAAAAAGTGGGAACCAAAGCGCTCAGATGCTTCCGGCTTCACGCAAACCGAAATTGTGCGTGCGCTGCAAGATTTGTTATTCGAACAAAGAGATCCTTACAATCGCCCGACGATCACTTTGACTGCAGCAAGGAACATGTCAGGTGCTGAGATTGAATCCATGTTGGTCACGATCAATCGGCTGATGCCAAAGACCGAACTGAAAGCTGTGCTCAAGAAATGGGATAAGAAGTTTCGTCCACCAGCCAGTTATACGGTGCTAGAATTTCGAGAGCGGTTGTCTGATTTGCTAAGATCTAATCTGGAGCCACATTCCGAATAGTGACCGACCGGCAGATTTTCTGCGACGTGGCCGAAAAACTCTGTACGAGTTAGTGAGCTTGCTCAGCCTTGAAGAGCTCGATCCCCTCATTGATCATCTCATTTAGTTCTTCGTCAGTAAGGTCTTCAACGCGAGTTTTCTGGACCACGGTTTGATCAACGCTGGATAGCTTGGCATGCACATAGGGTGCAGCCGCTTTGGCTGCATCGAACCGGACTCCAAAATCCTGTTCTTCATCCTGCATAAGGTTGAGCATGAACTCCAGCGGCAGCATTCCGCTGTCGGCGGCTTTCTTGCGTGCTTCTTGGTCCAGCTTATTCGCCGAGCCTTTCTTTCGACCTGCTCCGGGCCGTCTTCCACCGTGTCCGCATGCCATTTGAAAAATTGATACCAATTCAAGTTGAGATAAATTTTATCATAACATGGATCTCGTGAATTTGCCACGCTGAACGCGCATTCTTAACCAAGACTCACACATGTAAGTTTTCTACGGAAAAGCCTCTCAGCGAACGAATTAGAGGGGTTAGCGTGGATTCTAAGCTCGTAGGTTGTCCAACCCCTTCGTTATGGGCCACTTTCCGACAGCGTTTCTGGGTGCTCTGCCTCAGAAAAACTGGCCCATAGTTTGAGTTAGGATCGGCTCTGATATGGAGTTGAACCATGGGCAAGAGAGCCAAGCCTGAAGAGATCATTGCAAAACTGCGCGAAGTTGAAGTGCGTCTGAGTCAGGGCGAAACGATTGCGCAAGCTGTGCGCGCGATCGGCGTAACCGAGCAGAC
>JBCCXW010000051.1:0-22565 GCA_039191105.1 Pseudomonadota bacterium | reverse complement strand
TTTTTACGGTTCAGCCTCCCCATGTTTCCTGATGCCAGCGTCTTTTTCCAGCCCTTCGTGTTCACCCTCTCAGTGGTCGCGATTGTGTATGCGTCTTTGGTCGCGTGGCGTCAGACAGATATGAAAAAGCTTATCGCTTACTCGTCCGTCGCGCATATGGGGTTCGTGACGCTTGGAATATTTTCGTTCACCGAAATTGGCGTTCAGGGCGCCATTTTCCAAATGCTGAGCCATGGCCTAATCTCTGGTGCGCTGTTTTTGATTGTCGGGGTGGTGTATGATCGAATCCACACAAGAGAGATCGAAGCCTATGGTGGATTGGTGCACCGTATGCCGATCTACGCCTCGCTGTTCATGCTGTTTACGATGGCGAATGTCGGTTTACCCGGGACCAGCGGGTTTGTCGGCGAGATCCTAACCATGGTCGGCGCGTTCCAAGCCAATACGTGGGCTGCCGCAGGCGCAGCGCTCGGGGTGATTTTCTCCGCCGTCTACATGCTGACACTGTATCGCCGGACGGTGTTTGGCAAAATCACCAATCCAGCGCTTGAGACCATTCAAGACGTCAATGCCAAGGAGCTACTATGTCTGATCCCGTTGGCGATTGGCACGATACTGTTCGGCATTATGCCCAATCTCATCTTTGACATCACACGTGAGTCCTCACTTCACGCGCTCGCTCAACTGGCCAGTGGATAGACGCGATGTTTGATTTGGAAGCGATCTTTGTAACCATTGCGCCGGAACTTCTCCTCGCCGCGGCCGGACTGGGGGGCGTCATTGTGGGCGCATTTATGGGCGACCGATTCAATGTGTTGTCGATCAAGCTCGGCGCCTTGGTTCTGATTGTCGCCGCCGGTCTGTCCGTTTGGCATTGGGATGGCGGGCGCGCTTTTGATGGCTTGGTTGAGACCACACGTTTTGCCAACTTTGCCAAAGTCGTCAGCTTCGCCGCCGGTGCTGTCGCATTGCTGATGGCGGAAGGCTTTTTGCGGCGACATGAGACGCTGCGCTATGAATATGCCCTTCTGGTGATTTTCGCCGCCTTGGGCATGGGGATCATCTTATCCGCCGCGGATTTCATGACGCTCTACCTGGGCGTCGAGACGCTCAGCCTGTCGTCTTATGTTCTGGCCTCTTTTCACAGAGACAGTCCGCGCTCTGCCGAGGCGGGCCTAAAATACTTCGTCCTTGGCGCGCTCGCGTCAGGCCTTCTCTTATACGGCATTTCTCTTGTCTATGGTTTTGCCGGCAGCACCAGTTATGAGGCGATCGCCGAGACCGAAGCGACCCTAGGGTTCATGTTTGGCATGGTTTTGATGATTACCGGCCTCGCGTTTAAAGTCTCGGCCGCCCCGATGCATGTTTGGACACCAGATGTCTATGAGGGTGCCCCCAGTCCAGTCGTCGCTTTTTTCGCCACCGCGCCTAAAATGGCCAGCATGGTGGTCTTTGCGATCATCATGTTTACAGCCTTCCCGCAGGCTTTGGCGTTCGACAATTGGCAGATCATTATCGGACTCATCGCGGCAGCATCTATGCTGGTCGGTGCGATAGGTGCTTTGCCCCAAGCCAATTTGAAACGACTTTTGGGCTACTCTTCGATCGCAAATATGGGCTATGCGCTGGTCGCCGTCGCGGCGGGCGTGCAGTTTGGCGCCGGGTCATTGCTTATCTTTATGACGGCTTATGTGATTGCATCGCTTGGTTTGTTCGGCGGCGTGTTATCGATGCGCCGGGATGGCGGCATGGTCGAGAACATTGATGAATTAGCCGGATTGATCCGCCGCCAGCCTGGGCTTGCAACAGCGCTCACCGTTTTGCTTGTATCCGTCTCAGGGTTTCCATTGGCTTTTGGGTTTCTCGGCAAGTTCGCCGTTTTGCAAGCGGGCTGGCAAGCGGGCCTGGTCCCGCTGATCATTGTCTTGCTGATCAGTTCGGTTATCGCGATGTATTATTATCTACGGATCGTCAAAATTATGTGGTTTGACGACCAAGCCGAAGCCTTCGAACCGGTCGATGGATGGGTGACCATGACCATTTATTTCAGCGCAATCATCAGCGTCGCTCTGCTCATCTTCATCAATCCGTTCAGTGAATTGGCGGCATCGGCTGCGGCGAGCATAATCCCGTGATCGAAACTGCCTCCGTTTACTGGTTTGACGAGATTGACAGCACGAGCGAGGAAGCCAAACGGCGGGCCAAACGCGGCGACATTGATCCGGTCTGGATCGCCGCAAAGTCACAGACACTCGGCCGAGGACGACTCGGGCGGTCATGGGTTTCACCGGTCGGAAACCTCTACACCACCGTGCTCTTCCCAGAGCCTGGCGGCTTTGAGATAGCGTCACGAATCCCCTTTGCTGCGGCGCTCGCGATCCGAGATATCGTGCGGATCGCCTGTTCAGGGCTCGCAGTCGAGTTGAAATGGCCAAATGATGTGCGCGTCCGCGGCCAGAAATTGTGCGGGATCTTAACCGAGACGGGGACTGCGAATGGCGTTGTCTGGATAGCGCTTGGTATGGGGATCAATATTGCACACGCACCGAGCGACCTTGCGCAAAAAGCAACGAGCCTCAGGGCCGAAGGCGCCCCTGAGGACATCCAGGTCGAAACGCTGCTTGATCATTTAAGGCCAGCGCTCTCGCGCAGACTTCTGCAAGCGCGCGGGGCCTTCGAGAGAACCCTTTCTGATTGGACGGCATCTGCCGAGGGGCTCGGTAAGCCAATGGTAGCTGGACCCAAGGGGCATCGCAGCGAAGGCGTGTTTCAGGGGCTTGCCAATGACGGGGCGCTGATCTTGCGATTGTCTGACAACTCCATTCGCACCATAAGGGCCGGTGAGGTCGACTTAATCAAACAGGTTCGCTGATGCTTCTCGTCATTGATGTGGGAAATACCAATACCGTTTTTGCGCTGCACAGCGGCGAGGACTGGGTATCGAGCTGGCGCAGTTCTACCGACTCGTCGCGAACGGCTGACGATTATGCAGTGTGGCTTGGGACCCTCATGCGGATGGAGCGTTTAGAGCTGGCACATATTGATGGCTGCATCATTTCGTCGGTTGTCCCGCAAGCCAAGTTCAACTTTCGCAATCTATCGCGCCGCTATTTCAATGCCGAGCCGATGTTTATCGGCGAAGCCGAGACGGCGCTTGGCGTGCCCATTCGAATCCGACACCCGGAGCAAGTGGGCGCCGACCGATTGGTCGCGGCGATCGGAGCGCATCAGCTGTACCAGGGACCGAAACTTGTCATTGATAGCGGCACAGCGACGACATTTGACGTCGTCGGTCCAGATGGCGGCTTCGAAGGCGGCATCATCTCACCGGGGATCAATCTCTCCATGCGCGCCTTGCACGATGCCGCCGCCCAACTGCCCCGGATCGCGATTCAACGCCCGGATCGGGTCATTGGTCACGATACGGTGTCTGCAATGCAGTCAGGTGTGTTTTGGGGCTATGTTGATTTGATTGATGGACTAGTTGACCGGGTGAAGAAAGAATATGCGTCGCCCTTAACGGTGATCGCGACCGGAGGGGTCGCGTCTCTGTTCGAAGGGGCGAGCGAAACGATTGATCATTTTGATCAACGTTTGATGGAATATGGGTTGCTGGAAGTCTATCGCCGCAACACCAAGGCATAAGCGGGGCTGATGACACATCCGAAACACGAGGAGCTGGTTTTCCTGCCGCTGGGCGGGTGTGGCGAAATCGGCATGAATTTAAACGCCTACGGCTATGGACCGGCGGAGGATCGGCGCTGGATCCTGAT
Organism: Pseudomonadota bacterium; assembly: GCA_039191105.1. GTDB lineage: Bacteria > Pseudomonadota > Alphaproteobacteria > Caulobacterales > Hyphomonadaceae > Henriciella. The sequence continues at coordinate 18,792 of JBCCXW010000051.1, read as the reverse complement.
TGATGTTGGCGTCACCTTTGCTGGAGATGACGCGCCGGGGATCGATTTGATCACCCCAGATCCGACATTCTTAGAAGATCAGGGAGACCGTATCGACGCGATCTTTCTAACCCATGCTCATGAAGATCATATTGGCGCCATCGGATTAATCCTGCCGCGGCTTCAAACCAAAGCGCCGATCTACGCAACAGCATTCACTGCTCACTTAGCGCAGGCTAAATTGATCGAGCGAGGCCTGAAACATATCAGCATCAATGTCCTACCTTTGGCCGCAGAAATCGAAGCCGGGCCGTTTAAAGTGCGCTATATCACTCTGACGCACTCAATCCCTGAGCCAAACGCACTCGCCCTCGAAACGCCATTAGGGACGATCCTACACACGGGCGATTGGAAAATAGATCCTGATCCTCAGCTCGGTGAAGAGACCGATATTGAGGCGCTGTCCAAACTCGGCGATGCTGGCGTTTTGGCTATGGTGTGCGACAGCACAAATGTATTCGTCGATGGCGAAAGCGGATCGGAAGGCATTGTGCGCCGTAACTTATCGGAGCTGATTGCATCGCTCTCGGGACGGATCGCCGTGACAACGTTCGCGTCGAACGTCGCCCGCGTCGCCTCCATCATCGAGGCCGCGCGCCAGGCCGGGCGTAGCGTGTGTCTGGTCGGACGAAGTATGCACAAAATTACGGATGCGGCGATCGCAACCGGCGTCATTGGCGACCTTCCTGATCTCATCAGCGAAGACGTGGCTGGCAGCTTGCCCGATGACAATTTGTTATTCTTGTGTACGGGCTCACAAGGCGAATCGCGCGCCGCCCTCGGCCGAATTGCCCGCAATGACCACCGCCATATCAGTCTGGGAGAGGGGGACACGGTCATTTTTTCCAGTCGCGTCATTCCCGGCAATGAAAAGGCGATCTTTGATCTGCAAAACACGCTCGCTGAAAACGGCGTTCGGATCATCACGGATAAAATGTCAGACAAACCCATCCATGTGTCGGGGCACCCGGCGCGTGATGAATTGCGGCGGATGTATCAGTGGGTGCGTCCACAGATCGCCGTACCGGTTCATGGAGAGCGTCGCCACATCGTTGAACATGCTGCCTATGCGCGCAGCCTGCAGGTACGGGAGGCGGTGACACCGAGGAATGGCGAACTTATACGTCTCGCACCCGGGCCAGCGAAGACGATTGATACGGTCCCAAACGGACGGCTTTATCTTGATGGACATCAATTGGTCCCAGCGGAAAGTGAAGGCATCCGCGAGCGCCGGGCACTCGCCAATTGGGGATATGTCAGCGTCGCAATCGCCATTGATGAGGATGGTGATATTGTCGATGGACCGATATTGAGCGCGAAGGGATTGTCCGAACCGGATGGCAGCGCGGCCGATGAGAGCCTCATCGAGGTTGATGATGCAGCAGAAGCGGCAGTGAAAGACTTAAAACGGCGTAAGCGCTTTGATGATGATGAAGTCGAACGAGCGCTGTCGCGCGCGGTGAAACGCGCCTGCGAACGGACGTTCGGTCGCAAGCCCATTGTTGATGTCAGCGTGCTACGCGTCTAGGGAAGGAGGCCGCCACATGGATCAGGAATTCGCCATTGGTCCGCTCAATCATGTCGGCATCGCTGTGCCCGACATCGACGCGGCGATTGAAACCTATCGCACGCTATATGGCGCCACGGATATCACGGCGCCTTTCGATATGCCCGCGCAGGGCGTGAAAGTATGCTTCGTGAATTTACCCAACACGCAAATCGAGTTGATTCAGCCGCTCGATGAGAACAGTCCGATTCATAAGTTCATTCAAAAGAACCCCAATGGCGGACAACATCATGTTTGCTTTGAAGTCCGTGAGATTGATGCGGCGGTTGCTGAAATGAAGGCGCGCGGTGCGACCGTATTGGGCGAGCCGCGGATCGGAGCGCATGGAACGCCGATTGTTTTCATTCATCCGAAAAACTCAAACGGCGTTTTGGTCGAACTGATGGAAACCCCGAAAGAGGAACACGCCTAAATGGATCCGGTTGGCTTTATTGTCGTGTTTATCATCTGCTGGTGGCTCGCCTTTTTCTGTGTTCTTCCGATCGGCGTTCAAGGACAATTCGAAGACAATGGTGAGGTGATTGAGGGCACCGAGGAAGGCGCGCCAAAGGAACCGATGCTGCGAAAGAAGATTCTCTGGGCGAGCGGCGGCGCCTTGTTTCTCACCCTGATCGCGCACTTTTTGGTCGTGCCATGGCTGGCCGCGCAATAGGCGCCTATCGCGAAGGCGAAGCCTCTAAATGCTGCAATAGCTGGGTAAAAATCGCGACGCCCTGTTCAAGTTGGCTGATCTCGACGAACTCGTTCGGTTTGTGCGCCTGATCGATTGAGCCCGGGCCACAAATCACGGCCGGGAAACCTGCGTTCTGAAACTGGCCGGCTTCAGTAGCATAGGCCACGGCGCGCAGGGCATTGTCGCCTGTCAGGGCCCGTACCAAAGTCTCCGCGTCGTGACCGTCCCCAGGCGCCAGGGCAGGCACATCAGAATGCGTTGAGATCCGCACACCACATTCGGGAAACCTCGCTTTGAGTTCCGCGTCTTTGGCCTCCGCCGCCGCGAAAAACGGCTCTAGAACCGTCTTCGGCTCAAATCCGGGCGGGCATCTTAGATCGAATAAGAATTTGCACTCACGCGCCAAGATATTGGTGGCCGTGCCGCCCTGCATTTCACCGATGGTCAGTGTCGGATAAGGCGGTTCAAACAGCGATTCAGAATCTGCCGCGGCGGCCAAGTCGGTTTGAATCTCTCTCAGCACACGCATGAGATCAACCGCCTCACCATTCGCGGAAACACCGAGATGCGGCAGACTCGAATGTGCTTCTTTGCCAGTGACCTCAACTTCGGTCAGCATGATCCCTTTGTGACCTGACACGACCTGCCATAGCGATGGCTCACCGACCCATACGCCGCGCGGCTCGGCGCCGAGATCCAGCATCGACTGGATCATCCCAGGCGCCCCCTTGCAACCGACTTCCTCATCATAGGAAAACGCTAAATGGATCGGCTGCTCGAGCTCTAATTCGGCGAAACGCGGCGCAAATGCCAAGCAGAGCGCCACGAAGCCCTTCATGTCGCAAGTGCCCCGCCCATAGAGCTTCCCGGCGTTTTCGGTCAACGCAAACGGATCGGTATGCCAGTCTTGGCCATCCACGGGAACGACATCGGTGTGGCCAGACAAAACCAATCCCCCGGGCTTATCCGGCCCGATACGCGCCCATAAATTGGACTTCTCGCCGGTGCTATTTGGAATGCGCCGACAGTCTGCGCCTAAGGGCTCCAAAACGGCTTCCAACCAGTCAATGCACTCGAGGTTCGAATTTCGAGACGTCGTGTCGAACTGGATCAGTTGGCGAAGGGTTTCGGTGACAATCTGGAGGTCTGACATGCGGCCAGTCTAGGCTGGCTTCCTGGGATTGAGCAATACGCCCAACCGTCTTCAAGCACTTTGTAAGGCTTTGGTGAGGTTTCTAGCCTGGGAAGGGTCGAAATACTCGCGCAAGGCTATGATGCGGCCATCGGAGATTTCCGCAACAAGACACACGGCAACATTGATCCGCTCCCCATTCGGCAGGGTGCCTTGGACATCATGCTCCTCAACGAACCCTGTCTCCGTCACCGAGCGCCGCGGATTCGCATACTGAAAATCTGGAACGATGGCGTGCACGGCTTCTGCAAACCGGATCAGCGTTTCCAAGCTCATCGGGGCGTTATTGTTTTGCACCGCCACAAGATCTTCGTGGCAAAGACTGCGCACAGCATTGGCGTCTGCGGTCGCGAAGGCGTCAAACAGTCTCGCGCAGAGCGTTAAGGCGTCCATGTCTATCCCCTATATGGCGTTTGGCTTGACGGCGATCTTGGTCCGTATTTTAAGCTGGCGCAGTCGCCTCCAGGCGGGTTCCCGATCGAAAGCGTTGACGTGAATGTTCAAGCTCAACCCCGACTCTGTTAAAGGATTTCTCTCTTCTGCGGAAGGTGAGGCTTTGTACGATGTCGCTGAGATACAGTCTCGGCTTGGCCCTTGCCTTGAAATCGGCGGCTATTGTGGAAAATCGGCCATTTATATCGGGACCGCGTGCGCCAAAGTCGGTCAAATTCTTTTCTCGGTCGACCATCATCGCGGGTCGGAAGAAAACCAACCTGGCTGGGAATACTTTGATGAGGAGCTTTGGGACGAAGATGCGCAGGCGATTGATACACTGCCATTCTTCAGGGACACCATTCGCCGCGCAGGCCTAGAGCGCACCGTATTTCCAATCGTCGGCCGCTCAGCCTCAGTCGCGGACTGCTGGGGGACGCCATTGAGTATGGTTTTCATCGATGGCGGACACACAATGGAGCACGCGCTGAACGATTACCGGGGTTGGGCATCGCACGTGATGACCGATGGCATTCTCGCCATCCATGATGTTTTTCCAGATCCTAAAGATGGCGGCCGCGCGCCGTTTGAAATTTATCAGCGCGCGCTGGCCTCGGATCTGTTTGTCGAAGAAACCGCCGTTGAGAGCCTGCGCATATTGGTCCGCGTTTAAAGTAGGGATGTTGTCAGAACTTGGCTGCCCGCCGTTTCGCTGTGGAGCGCATCGGCCGCAAGAATAACCGCAGCTTGTGTCCAGCTCGGACGCTCTCGCGGCCAATATATCTTTTCTTCGCTTTGCCATCCCATCCAGAAGGCGCCATCGTGATCGCGGTAGGCCTCTATTTGCTCGAACAGGTTTTTGGCGCGGGTGCGATCTCCGATGCAAAGCAAAGCCAGTATCAGCTCGGCGGTTTCGGCGATGGTCACCCAGGGCTCATCGCTGACACATCGGCAGCCGCGCTCGGGAATGACGAAGGTCTGCCAACCGGCATCGATGCGCGGTTCTGCATGATCCAGCGGCACATAACCCGCTAAAACAGGATAATACCAATCCATCGCAAAGCGCGCGCCTTTACCACCTCGATCAAACAAATTGGGTTTGTTGCGCAAGGCTTCTATGAGCGCCCGCCTCGCAGCTTGCCAGATATGGCTTGGTTGATCGAATGCACGGGCCAAATAGATGCCGCATTCCAAGCTCTTAGCGATAGAGGCATTGCCGGCCAGAAGCGCGTCATCGTCATCTGTTCCAACCGCTTCTTGTGACCAAGAGAAAGACCCGTCTTCGCGTTGTAGGGTGAGCACGAAATCAAGCGCCCGTTGGATCGTCGGCCACCAAGCCCGAACCCGCTCCATGTCACGCGTAACTTTCAGATAATGGGCAACCCCAAGCGCCGGATAGGCACAAAAATTGGAGTCCAAGAACGAGGGCGCTTTCTCGCGGCTGATATAGTCGCGGTCGACCATCGGGAGAGCATTTCCATATTCACCGACCCAAGCGCCATCGCCGCGTTGGGTGCGCGCCAAATGGTCAAACGCTTTCGCAGCCGCCTCATACTCGCCAAAAACGCAGAGCGCCATTGCGCTCTCTGTATGGTTCCAAGGGTCCCAAGCGCCATCCTCAAACCAGGGGATCGCTCCATCCGCTTTTTGGATCTGCAATATTCGGTCGGCTGCGGGACGGAGACTGCCGAGTTTGCTCGCGGTTTCAGTCTCAAAAACGCCGTCCATCAGTTTACTTTCGCTCCCTCGAAATACAGGACCAAGCTCTTGCCCATAAAAGGCGACAGAACAGCATCCAGCGCGCGCGTCAGAACCGGTCGCTTCATCAGGTCCCAGACCAAAAACTTATGGTATGCTTTGACTAAGGCGTGATCGTCTTTGCGCCGCCAATTGGCGCATTTCAGCCACCAGTATGGCACATGCAGACCATGCGCGTGATGCCGCTTGAACAGCGCAAATCCATGTCGCTCGACGGAGACTTTGAGATCCACTTCATCGAAAATTCGAATGTGGCCGCCCGGCTCGAACGGATAACCATTCGGCGGCGGCGCCAATTGCCAGCAGAGCCGCTCTGGCCATGCGTGCGGTACTGAGACACATAATTTACCCGTCGGCTTCAACACCCGCCGCATTTCGAGCAATGCGGCTTCATAATCGGGAAGATGCTCTAAAACCTCTGAGCAAATAATCGCATCAAAGCTGTCATCAGCAAACTGGAGTGCAGTGGCATCTCCCGTTTGAAAGCTGACATGCGTTTTGTCGGCATTCGCAGGTTTCGATAGCATGAGCATGCCTTCGGCCGCCTTATCGAGTGAGGGTTGATGTAAATCGACACCGACAATGTCCAAACCACCCAGCAAATAGAGGCCGTGCACATGTCGCCCTTCGCCGCAGCCGAGATCCAGGACGCGGTCGCCTTCCGACAAACCCAAGTGTTTTAGTCTCGCAGTTAACATTGGGCCGCAATCGCGCGTTCGAAGAAGGCAAGATATTTCGGCGCAATATTGTCCCAATTAAACTGGTCCCGCGCGCGTTTGAGGCAGGCTTCTGCGATGTCTCGGCGCTTCGTAGAATCTGACAAGACCTCGGAGATGGCGCCTGCAAGCGCGCCAGCATCGCCTTTCGGAACAATCACGCCCGCCGTTCCGACCACTTCGGGCAGCGCCCCGCCATCGGTCACGATCACCGGCGTGCCGCAGCTCATCGCCTCGGCAGCCGGAAGGCCGAAGCCCTCATAGAGCGACGGCGTTACCGCAAGCGTCGCGGTTCGAAACTCCTCTGCGAGCGCCTCTCGGCTGAGGTCACTCTTAAACTCAACTCTGTGCTCCAGGCCGTATTGTCGAAGAGTTTTACGTGCCAAGCCTTTGCGAAGCTTACCAATCACCAAAAGCTGCGCGTCTGGATGTGTATTTAGAACGCTGGCATACGCCTCGATCAAGATATGAAGTCCCTTCAGCGGGGTGTCTGCGCTTGCCGTCGTGATGATCCGGCATGGCGCGGATGGCGCCGCTGGCAGTGGACGGAAGGTGGCTTGATCGACCCCTAGTGGGATCGGGAATATCCGCTCTGGCGTCACCCCAAACTCGGTCACAATATCGGCTTTTGCATGCTCTGACGGGCAGGTGATCGCGGGGAGCTTTCGGGCGACGCGGATCTGCATGCGGTGGAATGCATACCAGCGCCGAACCAACCACCGTCTTTTCCAATCGGGCGCCGCGGCCAAGGCGAGGCGGCGGTCATGTGTAATCGGGTGATGGATCATTGTCGTCAGCGGCAGATCCAATCGCTCATGCACACGCTGGACACCTTCCGCCAGTGTCTGATTGTCCAAAATGACATCATAGCGGGCTTTGGTTTGCCGAAGATACGCATAGGCGCGCTGGCCAAATGTAAACGGCTCGACGAATTTGCCCGAGAGATGACCGAAATACTCATAACTATCCGTCGGGCTCAGCAAATGCCGCGGTCGCAGCGCAAAATGCCCATGGTGCGGCTTCGCGAACAAGTCGAGCGATGGCAGTTTGATCAGATTAACGTGGCGCGGCAGGTTGGGGTAGGGCGGACCCGAGATGACATCGACCAATGCCCCAGTCGCGGACAGGGCGCTGGCGAGATAATCGACATAAACGCCCTGACCACCGACTTTTGGGTCAGACCTGTAGGATAGGATCGCGATCCGCAAAGGCACGCCCGTTTGCGTTCGTGGCTCCAGCCAGTCTTCTGCTCTTTTCGGAATATCGAGCATGCGCTTGGTGTTCGCCCTTTCGGAATGTGTTTCCTTTGACAGATCCCACGCCCATTCGCGGAGTCAACCGACGCGACCTCGCATAAAGAAAAATATCAAATCGAGTCAACAATTTGGACACAAATCATGTCTGTGTTTGAGGAGGCGTCGCGGTGTATCTTGTCAGTGTCCATGTTACTGCGACGCGAAGCGAAGACAAATATTATTGGTAACATGGGCGTCAATTTCGTTTGCTAAAGCGTCATATAAGTAGAGGATCTCATGCTTTCGCGTTTGTCACATGGTTTAAGCGCCGCTTTCGAGGAAACATAGATGCCTAAGAGATGAAGCTACACAGAACTGCCGAGCAAGACTGACCGCGAATGAACGACCGAATTTATCCCAACAGCTTGACGAATAGACTTGCCAGTGCAGGCGAGACCATGACCGCGGCGAGACGGGCCGTTTGCCGAGTGCTTGATACATCGCATGATCACCCGGACGCGTTCTTAGTGCATATGCGTGCGCGGGCCTTCGAGCCGCGACTCTCAGTGGCATCTGTTTATCGCATTCTGAAACGCCTCGAAGCGCTCGACCTAATCGTGAAACACGATTTTGGCGACAATCGCACCCGTTACGAAGTGAAACGGGATGAGCATCACGATCACCTAATTGACCTCAAAACCGGAAAAGTGATTGAGTTTACCGATCCCGAGCTCGAAGATCTCAAGCGCCGGATTGCCGAACGGCTGGGCTACAGCCTCGAGGAGCACAGTTTAGAGCTTTACGGGCGTCCCAAACGCCACTGAAGGCGCGTCAACCCGCGCTCCGGCTCGACCGCCGCCTCTGCTGCGGACACGTTCTCTGTTGCCGCCGCAAATGGCTGGCATGCTCAAGCCGAGGGGGCGCGTGATCATGCCAGCCCACCGTCCCGAGGGAGGATTGACGGCGACTCAAATGCGTTTGAAGATTGGCGTATGGGTCTGCATCTGAGACCGTTTTAACGATCCGGCAGACGAGGTCCGTCGCAGGGGAGGCCCTGCTGACAGAAGTTTAATCTATGAGCGGAGATGGCGACCGCCTTAAATCTCGAGTGCGCCGAAGATCACTTTGTCATCCCCGAACGTGCAACGCGCTTATCCGAGCCCCCAGGCGATCTGGGTCCCGGCCCTCCGCTGCGCTGCGGCCGGGATGACAAGGTCATATTTAGTCTTCTCGTCAAAAGCCTCATGGTGAGCGATAAGATCAACCCGCACAGTCATCAAGACGCCACCGGCGCAACCTATAGCTCGGCAGGCGTAAATCGCTGTTTATGTAATCGATTGGAGTCGATCTCTCACCGGGATCCGATGGCGGAGGAGGAGGGATTCGAACCCCCGGAACGCTTGCACGCTCAACGGTTTTCAAGACCGCCGCATTCAACCACTCTGCCACTCCTCCGCAGCAGGCCGCCCCGTTTTGTACAGTCCGCGGGAGATTGCAAGGGCTGTCATGAAATTGCCCGCTTTTCGCGTTGGGAGGTTAATCAGCTCTTACGTCAAAGCCGAGCAAGTTTTTTTCCTTGTTCACCATACATGCAGCTTCGTTTGGTAAATAAGGACTTGTCAAAGGAGCCGAAAGCTCTGGTGGCCCTCTTGGCCACAGACCACAGAAAGAGGTTGAGAGATGACGAGATCCGTCACCCATTCGCTATTGATCGCCCTGACCACGGCAAGTGGCGTTATCGCATTTGTAGGGCCGGCCCAAGCGGATCGGCAAGCCGCGCCAATCGTCTATGCGACCCCGGACTCCCATCCAAACCTCGCCACGCAAGCGCCCCGTTCAGCGCTTCCATCGACGCAAGCGCCGGTGTCAATCACATCGGAAAATCGCGTCGATTTCCGCCATCCTGGACAAATCACAGCCGGTGAAACAGAGATGGCGGCCCCTACAGCAGCCGCGCCCGTCCTAACCCTTGATGGGACTGCGCTGCCTGTCGCGTCGGCGCCAACGCAACCCATCCGGATAGCATCGGTTGAGCCGCAAGCGCCGGTTCGAACCGGCAAGCCATTAACGCTGAGCCGCGTGAATGCCAATGCAGATGCAGCGATCGGTGATGAACGCGGACTGGTTAGTATTTACCCTGACGGCTTTGACGGACAGCCGACCGCAAATGGCGAACTCTTCGACGAAAAAGCAATGATGGCGGCCCATCCAAGCCTGCCGCTTCCGAGCCTAGTTCAAGTCACCAATGAAGCAAATGGCCGCGAAGTGGTCGTCCGCGTCAATGATCGCGGACCGTTTGGCGGCAAGCAGATCCTCGAACTTTCGCCGCGGGCTGGCAATGTGCTCGGGATTGCTCGGGGCAGCGATACAATGGTGCGTTTGCGCTATTTAGGATCCGCCCCGGTTCAGAGAAACAACCAAAACTATGCGCCTGTGACGGTCGAAGCGGAGTCGCTGCCGCCGGTCACCCGGATGCCTACCCCAGAGGCAATGCCGGAGCAGCGGATCACGGTCGCCACTTACGCGCCGCCTAAAGTGTCGACCCCGACACCGCGGCCAACGGTTGCTGCAACGCCATCCGCCCAAACCGGAAACGTGTTTATCCAAGCCGGATCGTTTGCAGACATCGCCAATGCCCAAAGATTAACAGTCTCGCTCGGCCGGGGTTATTCGGTCAAAATCGAAGAAGCGCACATCAACGGTGGCGACTATTTCCGCGTCTTGATCGGACCGTATCAGAGCGCTTCTGAAGCCGATCTTTATCGCCAAGAACTCTCGCGCGCGGGCATTGTCGACGGCTTCATCACGACACGATAATCGCGCAAAGATTGACCAGCGCCACGAACTAGCCCTTTTTCCCCAGCAGGAAAAAGGGCATCGTTTTTGTCGCGAAGGGAAATCAGAATGCGAAGTTTGCGCCACTTCATTTTGCTCATAAGTGTCTTCGTCTGGCCATATGCCGCAAGCGCTCAGATCATCGAAACCGATGCGGATTATGCCGTGATCATGGACCATAAGACAGGAGAGATCTTATGGTCGAAGGACGGCGACACGCCGATGATTCCGGCCTCGATGACAAAAATGATGACGGCTTACTTGGTCTTCGATTTGATCAGCGAAGGCGAAATCACGCTCGATACGGAAATGGTGGTCAGCGAAAACGCATGGCAACGCGGTGGCTTTCCGTCCGGAACGTCAACGATGGGATTGCAGCCCCGCGAACGTCCAACGGTGCGCGACTTGCTTCAAGGCATGATTGTGATGTCTGGTAATGATGCCTGCATTGTCCTTGCAGAGGGCATTGCTGGGTCCGAAGAAGCGTTCGCGCGGCAAATGACCGAACGGGCGCACGCGTTGGGCCTTTCGACGGTCAATTTTGTAAATTCGACCGGATTGGAAGGGGAGGGGCATGTCGTGTCCGCCGAAGATCTAGCGCGGCTCGCAAAGCTCATCATTGATGATTATCCCGACTATTACGCATGGTACCGACAAGAGGCCTTCACTTGGGGCGACTATACCCAAGCCAATCGCAACCCTCTCTTGGGCACGATGGATGGCGCGGATGGCCTTAAAACGGGCCACTTGGATGCGTCTGGATATGGCTTAACCGCATCCGCGGAGCGGGATGGAACGCGGCGCATCATCGTGATCAATGGACTGCCCGACAAACGAGCGCGTGCGCGCGAAGCGGAACGATTGATGCGGATGGCCTTCAGCGCGTTTGAGACCCGGACGATTAATGGCGGCGCTGAGCGATTGGCTGAACTCGATGTCTGGATGGGCGAGGCCCGCAAAGTCGGTGTCGGTCTTGCCAGCCCGCATAACGTGACAGCGCACAAACGCGCCTTTGCGAAAGGGCGGTCTGAAATCGTGCACAATCAACTGATCGAAGCGCCGATCCAAGCGGGCGACGAAATCGCCACGCTCGTCGTCAGCATTGAAGGCAAAGCGCCGATTGAACTGCCGCTGGTCGCTACGGAAGATGTGGCGCGGCTTGGATTTGTGGGGCGCGCGGTCGATGGATTGAGCCGGATGATGGAAGGCGGGGCCTAATTCGGTGGGCGCGCCCGGACGGTTTGTGACCCTAGAAGGGGGCGAAGGCACCGGCAAATCGACCCTCATAGAAGGCCTGCACGCGGCGCTCCTCGCGCGCGGGATCACGTGTCATATCACACGCGAGCCCGGCGGAACGGTGCTTGCGGAAGCCTTACGGGCGCTTGCGCTCACGCCGCCCGAGGGCGAGATTTGGTCCCCCTTGGCGCAGGCTCTACTCATGAATGCCGCTCGGGACCATCATTTGCAGGATCTCATCCGGCCCGCGCTCGCACGCGGCGATTGGATCTTGTGCGACCGGTTTTCGGACTCAACGCGGGCATATCAAAGCATTGACGGTGTCGCCCCGGAGATCCTGATACAGCTTGAACAAGCGGTGGTGGGTTCAACACGACCCGATTTGACACTAATTTTGGACGCCGATCCAGATGCTTTGATGGCGCGGCGACGTCGCCGCGGCACGCGCGATGTCTATGAGGACAAGACTTTGGCCTTTCACCAACAGGTTAGGGACGCGTTTTTGCAAATTGCCGCAGAGGCACCCGAGCGCTGTCTCGTGCTTGATGCATTGCCCCCCGCAGAGACCGTTTTACAGGCGGCCCTGAAGGCAATCGAGGAAAGGTTGGGGGGCCTATGACGGCCGCTTTTCCCCTGATGGGTCACGCAAAGGCCGAGTCGCGCTTCCTCAAGGCACGCGCGTCAGGGCGGCTGCATCATGGTTGGATCCTTCAAGGGCCCTCCGGAATTGGCAAATCGATCTTCGCCAAGCGGATGGCCGGTCTTATGCTCGGCGCGCCGCGTCCCGACGCCGCGCCAGACGATCAGACCATGCAGCTGGTCGCCTCGGGCGGTCACCCGGATCTAAAATGGGTGCGCAAAGACATTAACGAAAAAGGGAAGTTGCGACAGGACATTACCGTTGATCAAATCCGCGACCTAAATCAGTTTTTCACGTTGCGCCCAGCCATGGCGGGGTGGCGCGTCGGGGTCATCGATGCGCTGGATGAGATGAATGTTTCGGGGATGAATGCCTTGCTCAAAACGCTCGAAGAGCCACCAAGCAATGCGCTTTTGCTATTGATCTCGCATGCCACGCAACCCCTCCTCCCCACCATTCGATCGCGCTGTCAGATCCTACCTTTTTCGCCGCTCTCGGAGGCAGAAACGCGCGCCGTTCTGGCGGACCAGGATGTCGATGCTCATCTCGCAGCTGAACTGGCGCCAGGACGGCCAGGTTATGGCTTAGCGCTGGCGCAAACCGCAGGCGCAAAAGCGGTCCAGAGCGCGCGCGCTTTACTTCGGAACGCGCGCAAACCCACGGGCAGTGTCGTCGCCTCTGCGTTGACCTCGACAATTGTCGACGAAGGGTCGTTGCAGGCTTTTTCCGACACGCTGATGCATTGGGTCGCCGAACAAGCGGATGCGGAGCCGGACCTCGCAAATGTTTGGCTTCACCTGCATCAAGCGCGATCGGAAGCATCGCACCTCAACCTAACGCCGATCCAAACCGCGACAAAGCTGTTTGCCATCTTGCAAGACGGACTAAAGGCTGTAAGCGCCTGATCTAATGTTTGATACGCATGTCAACTTGCACGCAGACGCGTATAAAGACGATTTGGACGAGGTGCTGCTGCGCGCGCGCGAGGCGGGCGTCACGCGGATGCTGGCGATTTGCGATCGGTTCGACCATTTTGAACAGGTCAAAGCCATCGCCGACGCACATGTCGACATTTGGTGTAGCGTTGGCACGCATCCGCATCACGCCAAGGACTTTGCGATGATCGACGCCGATGACCTCATCGCGCGCGCACAAGATCTGAAGGTCATTGCAATCGGCGAGACGGGCATGGATTTGCATTACGGGTACAGCCCGCAGGCCAATCAAGAGGCGAGTTTTCGCACACATATTGAAGCCGCCCGCGCGACGCAATTGCCCGTCATTGTCCATACGCGCGAGGCCGATAATATCACCGCACACATTCTCGAAGACGAAAGCAAACACGGGACGTTTCCAATCCTGCTGCACTGTTACACGGGCGGCCCGGATCTCTGCCGGCGTGGATTGGATTTGGGGGCCTATGTGTCCGTGTCGGGGATCCTTTCGTTCAAAAGTGCGAATGATGTCCGCGATGTGATCAAAACGGTTCCACTCGAGCGCGTAATTCTGGAAACAGATTGTCCATATTTGACCCCGATGCCTTATCGCGGGCGGCGCAACGAGCCTGCCTATCTGCCTTATGTGGCGGACGCACTCGCCGCCTTGCATGGACAAACCCGCGAGCAAATCGTGCAACAGTGCGACGCCAATTCACTCCGTCTATTTGAGCGCGTATCTTGACCGCGCGGCTCTTAGAGTTCCGATTGCTTGGGACGGGGTCCTCTGGCGGCGTCCCGCGTGTGGGCGGCGACTGGGGCGCATGTGATCCGAACGAACCCAAAAACCGGCGCAGTCGTTGCTCTGCTTTGTTGCGGGTTGGGGCGTCAGGCGCGCCTGATGAGCGGACCACAATCCTAATCGACACCGCTCCGGATCTGCGCGAGCAATTGTTGAAAACGGATGTTCAACACCTGGATGCTGTCGTCTATACGCACGATCATGCAGATCAGTCGCATGGGATTGATGATGTCCGCGCCTTGGCCATCCGAAATCGGTCGCAAATCGACGTCTATATGGATGCGGCGACCCAAAACACGATCCTACCAAAGTTCCGATATGCATTTGAGGGCGAACACGGCTATCCTGCGATTTATCGCCCACAACCTCTGATCCAGGCCTACCAACCCTTCGACCTGTCTGGGCCTGGCGGGGTGATTGAGGTCCTGCCGGTGGACCAAGAGCATGGCTATATTCGATCCCTCGGGTTCCGATTTGGCGACGTTGCCTATTGCAATGATTTAAACGCGTTCCCGCAACGAACGCTCGACGCATTGCAAGGGCTTGAGCTGCTCGTCATCGATGCTTTGCGCTACACGCCGCATCCCTCCCATGCGCATCTCGACCAGACACTCGATTGGATTGCGCAGCTGCGTCCCAAGCGCGCTGTGCTCACGAATATGCATGTTGACCTGGATTATCAGACGCTGCTCAGCGCGTTGCCCGCCGGCGTTGAGCCTGGTTATGATGGCTGGACGTATCGGGCTGAGATCTAGACCGGCTCTGTCAGTGATTTGACCAATTTATTGACGGCGCCATAGTCGGTCTTGCCTGTCCCGAGGACCGGAACGTCTTCCACATGAAAAACTTTGCGGGGCACTGAGAGTTCCGAGACGCCGTGTGACTGGCACCAAGCAAGGAGCGCCCCGCGATCAGCGTCTTTCGCCGTGGTCAGCAATACGATTTGCTCGCCTTTCCGTGGGTCCGGGATCGCGGCCGCGGCGTGCATCTCGTCCGGCCAAATCGCGCTCGCACAATTCTCAACGACGGCCAAGGACACCATCTCGCCCCCGATTTTGGCAAACCGCTTTACGCGACCCATAATGCGAATGCAGTCATCTTCATCCATGACGCATATATCACCGGTATCATGCCAGCCATCGGTCAGCGGCTCGATAATGCCCGGTGCAGATGAGCGCATATAGCCGAGCATGATGTTTGGGCCCCGAATGCGCAATTTTCCGCCTTCTTCGATGCCTTCGACGGGCACGAGGTCATATTCCATATCCGCCATCAAGCGACCGACCGTACCTGGCTTATTGAACTCCATCGTATTCGCCGCCACCACGGGCGACGCCTCAGTGGCGCCATAGCCTTCAAGGATTTCGATATTGAATTTTTTCCGCACAAAGGCGCGCGTTTCATCTCGAACGCGCTCCGCACCGCAAACGGCCAGGCGAACCGAATCGAGGCCGCCATCTTTCGCAACGCGGGCGTATTGACCGATAAACGTGTCCGTCGCCAAAAGGATCGTCGAGCCGCTCTCCTCAATCCGGCTGGCAATCTCGCGCGGTTGCAGTGGGCTGGGATGAAACACCGCTTTGACCCCAGCGACCAAGGGCAGAATTGCGCCGACGGTCAGTCCAAAACAGTGAAAAGTCGGTAAGGGGTTGAACACAGTGTCCGTTTTCGGATCCAGCCCGATATGCGCTCGGACTTGCTCAACATTGGCGACGATATTGTAATGAGACAATACGACCCCTTTGGGCTCACCTTCCGTCCCAGATGTGAATAGCACGACGCCTGGTTTTTTGTGGCTTTGGCGGCGATGGAATAAACCAGGTAAAACGGGCCCCAACCCACCTGCGACTTTGTCCATCAAGCCTAGCGATTCGCGGACATCTTCGAGATAGATAAACGTCGCCGCATCCTCGAGCTCGCCGACCAAGTCCTCCAAACCGCCAAGTTCGATGAACTTATGAGCGGTGACAATTTTTGTGATTTTGGCGGCTTTCATCGCGGCTTTAATATTGGTCGAGCCAGCCGTGAAGTTCAGCATTGCTGGCAAGCGCTTGGAGGCCAGCACAGCACAAAATGCAATCAACGCTCCCGCACCTGTGGGAAGCATAATGCCAACCGTCTCGTTGCGATCGAACTGCTTACCGAGCGCCGACCCGAGCGCAAAAGCGCCGCGCAACACGGTTTTGTAATCAATCTCAGTGCCATCGCCATCCACCACGGCGATGGTCTTGCCGCCAAATGTTTTCGCTGCGCGGATAATCGCTGAGAATATGTCCGTCTTGGCGCGATGGGCGCGCCATTCCAAGGGGGCGGGCACAATTTGTTGTGTCATGATGCAACTATTTGGTGAACTCTTAACCGTTTGCAACAAAGTGTCACAGTTGGTGAACTGTGCAAGTGATTCTTACCGCCGACGCCAGCAGAGCAAGGGAGCTATGTCGCACCACAGCTTGCAGTTTTTTTCAATCCAC
Organism: Pseudomonadota bacterium; assembly: GCA_039191105.1. GTDB lineage: Bacteria > Pseudomonadota > Alphaproteobacteria > Caulobacterales > Hyphomonadaceae > Henriciella. Next base: position 2,261 of record JBCCXW010000051.1, on the reverse strand, counting down.
TCCATTTTGATCCTATGGTCACACTGATCGAAACAAAGCCCAAACACCGCCATCCGGAAAAGCGCAATCGACCGGATACGCCGCTATTGCGCAAACCCGACTGGATCCGTGTCAAAGCGCCGACCTCCAGAGGCTATTCGGAGACCCGCGAGATCGTAAAATCGAAAGGATTGGTCACGGTCTGTGAGGAGGCAGGGTGCCCCAATATCGGCGAGTGTTGGGACAAGAAACACGCCACGATGATGATTATGGGCGATACTTGCACACGCGCTTGCTCATTTTGCAATGTCATCACCGGGAAACCCCAAGCTTTGGATTTAGACGAGCCGCGCCGCGTGGCCCAAGCGGTCGCCGAGATGGGCTTGGAGCATGTGGTGATCACATCGGTTGATCGCGACGATTTAAAAGATGGCGGCGCGATGCACTTCGTGCACACGATCCAGGCGATCCGGGCCGCATCCCCCAACACCACGATTGAGATCCTTACACCTGATTTTCTGCGCAAGGATGGCTGGGAGACCGTGGTCATTGATGCCAAACCTGACGTCTTCAACCACAATTTGGAGACGGTGCCGCGGCTTTACTTGTCGATCCGCCCCGGCGCCCGGTATTTTCATTCCTTGCGGCTCTTAGAGAAAGTGAAAGATCGCGATCCGAGCCAGTTCACAAAATCAGGTTTGATGGTGGGTCTGGGCGAGAGCAAAGAGGAAGTCATGCAAGTCATGGATGATATGCGCTCCGCGGGCATCGATTTCCTCACCATCGGACAGTATCTACAGCCCACGCGCAAGCACGCCGCCGTTGACCGCTATGTGCGGCCGGATGAATTCGCGGCATATGAAGAAATCGCGCGATCAAAGGGTTTCCTTATGGTCTCCGCATCCCCTCTGACGCGGTCAAGCTATCATGCTGGAGAAGATTTCGCGCGTTTGCGCGCTGCGCGGCAGGCGCTGCTGACGGAACATGCCTAGAGTCGCTGAACAGATTTTGATCCCACATCGCGCGGAAGATCTGTACGAGTTGGTGCGCGACATCCGGAAGTACCCCGACTTTATTCGCTGGATCACACAAATCGAGGTCTCAGACGAGCAGGGCATGGCCGATGGGCATTATACTTGTTTGGGAACGGCGTCTGTCCATTTCAAAGGCTTTGACGAACGGTTCTCGACGCATGTGGATGGCGATGCGCAGGCCCGCAAGATTGAAGTAAAATTGGCCAGCGGCCCATTTCGCCACTTGCGTAATCGCTGGCAATTTGATCCGCGAGAAGACGGCAAGACGCGGGTCCACTGCTTTATCGATTATGAGTTTAAGAATCCGGTCCTGAGCCTGCTTGCTCGGACCAATACGCGTCTTGCGATTAGTAAAATCATGGATGCCTTCCAAGCGGAAGCGAGCCGGCGCTATGAGCGGGTCTAGCCTCGCGGACCTTACATTATTGTCGTGGACAAGATTTCACTTTCCGCGTTAATCGTATCCACACACACTGACGCGAAAATACGATGCAATAAAAGCATAAGCGGGACGCGTTCATCATGGATAATTTGGTTTGGAAGCCAGCCAGTAGCCTGGCCTTTGGCCTTTTGTGCTGGTCAAATGCAGCCTCCGCGCAGGAGACATCAGCGTATTTCGATCGGTCCTCGGTCGTTCCGGTGAGTGAACAATCGAACCCTGCTTATGATGCGAAACCGATCCTGATTGGCAATTTTGTGGTTCAGCCGGAGGCGCTTTTCTCAGCCGGCCAATCTTCGAACGTTTTGGCCTCGCCATATGACGAAATCGAAGACACCTATGTTGGGTTTGCACCAAAAGTTGCAATCGCTTCAGATTGGCAGCGGCATGCCGTTGGCGCCTTGATCGATGTCGATCATCGCGAATTTCAAGATCTGTCCGATGAAAGCCGCACAAATGTAAAGCTAAAGCTCCGAGGGCGTCTTGATTTCGGCAAATCCACAAGCCTTACGCTCGACCTCGCAGCAGCCGACTTAAACGAAGAACGCTCCGCTTTGTCGGCCTTGCCAACAGCCTTGGAGCCAAACGAATACACTCAGACCGAAGCGGGCCTGACGTTCAAGCATGAGGCGGGCCGATTTGCGTTCGAAACCGGGGCGGCGCTGTCGCAATTTGATTATGACGATGCCGAACTACAAGACGATTTGTTTTTGGATCAAGACTTCCGAGATCGGGACGAATTCACCGGCACAGCACGCGTCGCTTTAGCATTCGATCCGAGCCTCGCGGTTTACTCGCAAGTTCAGTAT
>JBCCXW010000050.1:0-23330 GCA_039191105.1 Pseudomonadota bacterium | reverse complement strand
GCTTGAGCCCGCTTGCTGCCATTTCAATCCGGGATAGGCCGCTTCTAGATCGGGTAGGATCCGGGTCAGCAACTGCTCGTTCGCAATCGAGGGTGTGCTGACGGCCTCATCAATATCGGCTGTGACCGTGACCACGCGCCGTCCATCGATCCGATCGATCGACGAGTAAGCGCGGCTCTCTGACGTCTCTGCAACTGTATAGAGCGGCACGCTGGTCCCATCGGGCAAGCGGATCCGCATAAGATCGAGCGTCTGCAGCGATTCAGCAGCGGCCTCAGGATAGCGAACGAAGACGCGGACCTCTTCCCGGCCGCGTTGAATGCGTTGAACTTCTTCGCCGAAAAAGGTCTGCCGGACTTGCCGCGCGACATCACTTGGGGTGAGCCCGGCAGCAAGACCCGCATCCGTCAGCTCGAAAAGCAATTGCCGCTTGCCGAGATCAAAGCTGTCTTCAATTTGGTTTGCCCCCGGCAGCCGCCCGATCTCTGCCTTCAAAGCGTCGGACGCCGCGATGAGACTGGCCTCGTCCTGATGCGCGAGTTCGAACTCAACATCGGAGCCAAATCCGCCCAAGGACGCTGAAAATGATAGTCTTTCAGCCCCCTCGAGTTCGCCGATTTCTGCCCGCCAAGCGCGCTCGATCTCCGTCGCGGACATACGCCGGGTTCCGAACGGGATCAGTTCTAATTGGACCTGCCCGACATTTTCTTGCGCGCTAAACCCAGAATTGCCGATCGGGCCCCCGCCCTGGCCTGTGCTGCCCCCAATGGTTTCAGCGACCGAAAGAAAAATATCTTCGCCGCGGTCAGCTTTTGCCGTCTCCGCAACAGCAAACGCAGCTTCGACGATTTGCTCCATTGCGGCTTCGGTGCGGTCGAACGGCGTGCCTTCCGGCATGACCAGCGTCGCGGAGATATCATTGCCCTCAATGGTTGGGAAAAAGATGAACTTGACCAAACCGCTGCTCACAAGGCTGATGCAGAGAATAAAGAATGCCGTCGCGGCGCCAATGGTGGCATAGCGCCATTTTCCAAAAAAGCGGACGCCACGGCGCACAATATGCTCCCCTGCCCATTCGATCCGCTTTGCGACGCGCGCTTGAATGGCGCGAACCGGACCACGAGACCAAGGTCGACCATGGCTCAAATGGCTCGGCAGAATAAAGAACGCTTCGACCAGCGAAACGATCAAGACGCAAATCACCACCAACGGGATGGCCTGCGTAATGTCGCCAAACGTGCCACCGACGAAAAGCAGCGGAGAGAAGGCTGCAACAGTTGTCATCACGCCGACCAGGACAGGCGCAAACACGCCGCTCACGCCATCGATCGCGGCCCGTGCGCCACGCTTGCCACTGGCGATTTCAGCATCAATGTTCTCGCCGATGACAATCGCATCATCGACCACCAACCCGAGCACGATGATCAAACCGAAGAGTGACACCATTGTAATGGTCACTCCAGCCGCGCCAAACAGCATAAACCCGCCCATAAAGGCTGTGGCGATGCCGATGCAGACCCAAAAAGCAAGTTTCAAGTCGAGCATTAAGACCAGGAATAGGAAGACCAGCGCGAACCCAAACAGCGCGTTGCGCAACAGCAAATTTATGCGTTCCTCAAGGACCCGGGTTTGGTCGCGAAACTCGAGCACTTCAATGCCATCTGGCGGCGTATATTGCGCCATATAGTCATCGACGGCTTGTTTGACCGTAATAATATCCTCCGCCTCAGCGCGTGAAACCGCGACAAACACGGCGGGCCGACCATTATAGGTGTTTCTGAGCTGCGCGCGGGCAAATCCATCTCGAACCGTCGCAATGTCTCCGAGCAGAATCTGGGCGCCGTCTGGTAGGTTTCGAACAACAATACTCTCAAAGCCTTCGCCGTCTAAACGGAGCTGATTGGTGCGCAGGAGAATTTCGCCGGATTGCGTGCGAATCGAGCCTCCCGCGAGATCAAGCGAGCCGGCGCGAATCGCGCGGGCGACATCATCAATCGAAAGCTCATACTTTTGCAGCGTGTCCTCGCTGACCTCGATCGCGATCTCATAATCGCGATCGCCAGAGAGTGAGACGAGTGAAACTCCATTCTGTGTCAGAAGTTCGCGCTCAAGCTGTTCAGCCGCGCGCCGAAGCTCGAGCTCTGAGACGTTTCCGACAACAACGAGCGTGACGACACCAGCGCTCGGTTTTGGCGCCGATACGGTTTCTCGCTCGGCATTCTCGGGTGGGAAGTCGACCAGTCGCTCAACGGCTGTTTGGACATCATCCTTGACGATGATTTCGTCGGCAAAATCGGCCAATTCAATGGTGACGGTGCCGACATTCTCAGCCGCGGTCGATGTGACCCTCTTAACGCCATCTATGCCGAGCACGGCTTCTTCAACGCGTCGTGTGACCCCTTCCTCAACTTCCGCCGGTGTCGCCCCAGGATATGGGACGGTGACGGTCACGATGCCAGGTTCAAGCGTTGGGAACACTTGCGTGCGCAGATTGCCAGCCATAATCAGCCCGCCGACGAGCAGCAGGACCATAAGCAAATTCGCTGCAACCGGATTGCGCACAAACCAGCCAATCAGACCGCCGCCGCGATTGTCCTCAAGATCAGGCGCCACGGCTTTAGCCCCCGGTGTTCGCAGTAATGGATGGAGCGGCGCGCACACTGACCGGTTGACCCTCTTCCGCCTCAAGCGGGGCGAGCGCGACGACGCCGTCGGCAAGATCGAATGGCGCGGCGATGATACTCTGCCCGAAATCAAGCTCCCCAAGCACAGTGATGCGGCGCGATGCGAGCTGCCCACTGTCGATCACCCAAACCTGAGCTTGTCCCTTGAGCGCTGTGGCGGGGAGGCGAACGGCGCCTTCCACTTTGTCAGAGGCGATCGAGACGTCGACAAAGTCGCCAATCCGAAGCCCGCTCTGGTCGGCGGGTAACAGGTACAGGTTCGAAAGGCGCGTGCGCGCATCGACACTCGCATCGACGCGAACCACTACGGCGGATGACGCGGCGCCACTGCCCCGCCGCTGAAATTCGCCGACACGCCCAATTACCGGATCGAGCATCGCCATTTGATCATTTGACACCGGCGCTGCGATCTCAATACTATCAAACGCAACCATCCGCCCGACCACCTGCCCTGGCGAAACGATCTGTCCAATGTCTAAGCTTGACGCCAAGACACGGGCATCGAGCGGAGCATAAACTCGGGTGCGCTGTAAGGCGAGTTCTGATGTACGCTTATTCGCTTCAGCGCTTTCAAGGCGTGCCTCAGCTGCCTCGATTTGCGGAATACGGGCCGCCAAATCATTGACTTCCCGATCCGGGAACAGCTCTTCCCATTCTTGTCGGGCCAGCGCCGCTTCTGCCTCAAGCTGCTTTAAATCGGATCGCGCCGATGCGATTTCAGCTTCCGCCCTTTGCACGGCGAGGACATAATCTGCACGGTCAATTTCGAACAGGAGATCGCCTTTCTTGACCTCCGACCCAGCCCGGAACGCTGCGCTAACGCGTTTGATTTCGCCTGACACTTGTGGGCTGACGGAGATTTCGGCATTCGCCTGAACGGTGCCATTGATCCTGAGGGTTGGCGTGTACGTGCGCGTTGGAGTGTCTGCGATCCGAACGCTCAACTCAGCATTGCCGCGCAAGTCCGCAATTCGCGGCGCGCGATCTTCGACTTGGCCCGCTAGAGCGCGTGATAGGCCAACCGCGATCGCAATCACGCCAATGACAAAGACGAGTTGGACCACACCCAGGCGCCATCCGTCTGTCCAAGTGGGCTTAGGCTCTTCTGGAACCGCCTCCATAGTGTGCTCCTAATAAATGACTGACCAGTCAGTTAGTATGATCTGATGAGAAATCAACTGTGAGTAAGGTGAAATTTTTGTCGCTTTGGCTTTGCGACTCCGCACAACACAGATACGCGCGACGGGCGCAATTGGATTGGAGATGGCTGATGGCGGTAAATTCCCTCACCCCACCCTATGACTTTGATGATTTGTTGCGGATCATGCAGAGCTTGCGGACGCCTGTGACCGGCTGCGCTTGGGACTTAGAGCAATCCTTTGAGACGATCGCGCCTTACACAATCGAAGAAGCCTATGAAGTGCATGACGCAATCCTGCGCCAAGATATGACCGATCTCTGCGATGAGCTCGGTGATTTGCTGTTGCAAGTGGTGTTTCATGCCCAGATCGCGACCGATGAAGGCCATTTTAGCATTGCCGATGTGACGCAAGCGATCAGCGAAAAAATGATACGACGACACCCGCACGTGTTTGGCGCCGAAGCTCAAAAAACCGCCGAAGCGCAAACCCAAGCTTGGGAGACGATCAAAGCGGCGGAGCGCGCCCAGAAAACCGCAGCGGATCAGAGCGCTTTGTCAGGTGTCGCAAAGGCGCTGCCAGCATTGATGCAGGCTGAAAAACTGCAAAAACGCGCCGCGCGAACTGGTTTTGATTGGACCGATCCCGCCGACATTTTCAACAAACTCGACGAGGAAATCGGCGAAGTGAAAGACGCCATTGATGAAGCGGACACCGCACACATCGAAGAGGAGATTGGCGATCTTTTGTTTGTCGCCGTCAACCTTGCGCGGCGTTTGAAAGTCGATCCGGAAATCGCGCTGCGCAAAGCCAATGATAAGTTCGAACGCCGTTTTCGCGCGATGGAAGCGCGCGCGGAACTTGATAAAAAGGATTTCGCTTCCCTGTCTTTGATGGATCAAGAAGCGCTCTGGACGGCGGTGAAGTTAGAGGAAAATTCCGGATAAATCAGATCCGAGGCGAGGATCAGCGAAGCGCGCCCCTCAATCGCTGACCTCGCGCATTGCGAGCCGATAATCAGCAAATGGGATGGGCGGCGCTGGCTGCGGTCCAAGATCTTGTAGCTGCCGCCCCCACCAACCAACATCGCGCCACGAGCCGCCTTTGTACCCGACGCGCTCATAGACCCCGACGGGCTTGAGCCCCATACGCTCATGAAACGCGACGCTGGCAGTATTGGGCAGCGCGATACCGGCGAAGACACTACCAAATCCTTGTCCGCTTAGCGTTTTGAAGAGGTGCGCATAGAGCTGTAGCGCCAGTCCTTGGCGACGGCCCGGCGCGGCGACATAGACACTGATATCGCAGGACCATTTATACGCCGCACGCGTTCGGTGAGGGCAAGCATAGGCGTATGCCAGGACCCTGCCCTGTTCCTCGACCACCAACCAAGGGTGCGTCTTAAGCGTCTGCTCAATCCGTACGCTCATTTCTTGAGAGCTTGGCGGATCTTCCTCAAACGAGATAAAAGTCTCAGCGACAATGGGCGCATAAATAGCGGCAAGGGCCGCACCGTCGTCTGCGCGTGCAATTCTAATCATGATGCCAAGCACGCTCCAGGTTGAGGCGCAAAAGTACAGATATCCTCAGGCGACCTAAATAGAAAACACCGGACCTCGTGCGAGCTCCGGTGCCTTCATTTGCGCCCACTTCCCAGACGTCGAACGCAAATTAGACTTTGTAATACATGTCGAATTCCACCGGATGTGGGTGCAATTCAAGCGTCATGACTTCTTCCATTTTCAGCTCGATATAGGCATCGATTTGATCATCATCGAACACGCCGCCCTTCTTCAAGAAGTCGCGATCGGCATCGAGTGAATCGAGCGCTTCGCGCAGCGATCCGCAGACTTGCGGGATAGAGTTCGCCTCCTCGGGTGGCAGATCGTAGAGGTCTTTATCCATCGCATCGCCGGGATGGATTTTATTCTCGATGCCGTCCAGTCCGGCCATCAAAAGCGCGGCAAAGGCGAGATAGGGATTAGCGGTCGGATCCGGGAAGCGGGTTTCGATCCGCTTCGCCTTCTCGCTGCTGCCAAATGGAATACGAATGGAGGCCGAGCGGTTCCGGGCCGAGTAAGCCAGCATAACCGGCGCCTCGAAGCCGGGCACCAGCCGCTTATACGAGTTCGTTGATGAATTGGTCAGCGCGTTCAATGCACGGGCGTGTTTGATGACCCCGCCGATATAATAGAGGCACGTTTCAGAGAGCCCCGCATACTGGTCGCCGGCAAATGTCGGCGCTCCACCGGACCAGATGGATTGGTGCACGTGCATGCCAGAGCCATTATCGTTGAAGTAAGGCTTCGGCATAAAGGTCGCGGTCTTTCCATAGCTCGCAGCGACATTATGGATGACGTATTTGTAGAGTTGGAGATTGTCCGCCATCGTCACCAGCGTATTGAACTTCATGCCGAGTTCGTGCTGCGCCGGGGCGACTTCGTGGTGGTGCTTTTCTGGTTCCAGGCCAAGTTCGCCCATGACGGAGAGCATTTCAGAGCGCATATCTTGCTCAGAGTCGACCGGCGGCACGGGGAAGTAGCCGCCTTTGGGCCCAGGGCGATGGCCCATATTGCCCATCTCATACGCTTTACCCGTATTGGCCGGCAGTTCGGTCGAGTCGAAACTATAGCCGGTCATATGCGGTTCGGTGTTCCAGCGCACATCATCAAAGACAAAGAATTCAGCCTCAGGCCCGAAATATGCGGTGTCACCGACGCCGGTCGATTTCAAATATGCCTCTGCCTTTTTCGCGGTCATGCGGGGGTCGCGATTATAGGCCTGGCCGGTGACTGGATCGAGAATGTCACAGAAAACCGCGAGGGTCGTTTGTTGGAAAAACGGATCAATTTTCGCCGTCGCGACGTCCGGCTTCAAATTCATGTCGGATTCGTTGATGGCTTTCCAGCCAGCGACGGAAGATCCGTCAAACATTTGGCCTTCTTCGAAGAAATCCCCATCGACCATACTTTTATCGAAGGTGACGTGTTGCATCTTCCCTCGTGGATCAGTGAAACGAAGGTCGACAAACTCAACGTCGCTTTCCTTCATCATTTTCAAAACACTATCGGCCATATCGCCCTCCAGTTCGTTCCTGTCTAAACTCAATCGCGGCGCTAAAGGGCGCCGTCACCTGTTTCGCCTGTTCGGATGCGCACGGCTTCGCCGACATCTGAAACAAAAATCTTCCCGTCTCCAATTTTTCCGGTCTGTGCTGCTTTCGTGATCGCATCGATGGCGCTTTGCAAGCCGGAATCTGCGACCACGGCTTCGACTTTCAGCTTGGGTAGAAAATCAACCACATACTCGGCGCCTCGATATAGCTCTGTGTGCCCGCGCTGGCGCCCGAAGCCTTTTGCTTCAACAACCGTCATGCCTTGCACGCCGACTTCATGCAGCGCTTCCTTCACATCGTCGAGTTTGAACGGTTTGATGATGGCTTCTATTTTCTTCATACCTTCACCCTTGAGATAGTTAATTATTGTCTTCGCATAGGACGGCTCCGGCATTAGCGCGATAGTGCGTCGGACCCGGGTCATGCCGACGCGCAGCGCTGCTCAAGGATCACCCATCGCTGCTCAATTCTTGCTCATTGAATTTTTCGCTTCGGTGACGCATGCGTCATTGTTTTTTTGAAGGGCATTTGGTAAAAGATATTAGAGGAGCAAAGGAACCTTGCGATGAACCGCGTCACCCCGTTTATTGATCCAAGCCGTCCGAAACCGAAACGGCGCCCATTGAAGGCGTGGGGCCATATGCAAAAGCTCATCGCTGATAAAGAAGATACTGCGCAGGTGTTTCACATTATCGAGGCGCTTAACGGCGACTCCACGCGCAAAGATCTCAAGCGTTTTGCGCGTTCTCCAAATGCACAGAAGATTATGGAACGGCGCGATTACCTGCCAGACATTCTCGACGATCATGCCCCGCTCAAAGCGCTGCCGGAAGGCACTGTGGGTCGCGCCTATGTCGCCTTTATGGAACGCGAAGGATTGACGGCGAACGGATTGGTGCGCGAGAGCATGTCGCAACGCGCGCATCATGAAGAATACAATGATGACCTGTATTGGTATGCGAACCGATTGCGCGATACGCATGATCTCTACCATGTCTTAACCGGATACGGCCGCGACGCCTTAGGGGAAGATGCTCTGCTTGGCTACACGCACAGCCAACACGGCGGTTTGGGGATCAGTTTCATCGCTTATATGGGCGCCCGACAAATCGCGAAAGAAGCCCCCCGTGAAGCCCGGGTGAAAGCTGTCTTGGCCGAAGGTCGCCGGAATGGAAAGCACGCTGCCCGGATTGTCGAACAAGACATTGTCGCGCTCCTGCCCGAGCCGATCGATGAAGTGCGTGCGCGCCTGAATATTGCCGAACCGGTCCTGTATAAGCGCGCGCTTAAAGTCTTCAAAAGCTATGATCGAGACCCGCAGCTCGCGGCAGCATGATTTATTTGGTCCGCCATGGTGAAGCGGCGGCCAGTTGGGGACAGCACCCTGACCCCGGGCTCTCCGTCCCAGGGCGCCAACAGGCGGAAGATGTCGCGGACAAACTTGAAGCGATGGGCATCTCGCGGGCATTGACCAGCCCGATGGCGCGATGCCAGGAAACCGCCGAGGCATTCGCAGCGCAGTCGGGTCTAAATCTCGTGATTGAGCCGACCGTTATTGAGATCCCGACGCCGCCCGGGCTGAGCGATCGGGTCACTTGGCTCCGCAAACTGATGGCGGGGACTTGGTCTGAGACCCCAGAATTGGTCCAAAACTGGCACGCCGCTTTGCTGCGCACCATTCATGATCTCTCTGACAATACCGTTGTTTTTACACACTTTATTGCGATCAATGCTGTGGTCGGCGCGCTTGAGAATAAGCCCGAAGTGACGGTGTTTCGGCCAAATTATTGCAGCGTGACCGCGTTGGAGAAAGTGAAGGATGGGTTGAGGCTGGTCACGCGGGGCGAAAGCCTCGAAACCAAAGTTCTCTAGCGGATCTGGTGGGCGGTAACGGGCTCGAACCGCTGACCCTCTCGGTGTAAACGAGATGCTCTACCAACTGAGCTAACCGCCCATCCAGGACGCTCCATGTGCCTTGTCTTGGCTGGAAATGCAAGACGGCCCCTGCGAGAAAAGCAAGGGCCGTTGCAGTTTGTAAATGAGCGCTTAGTGGCGCACGGACGCGCCATCATCGCCGGGCGCCCCGCGGCCCGAAAGTGTCGCCGCGAGCGCCTCTTCATCTTCTTCCGACCATTCGATCGGTGACAATGGGCGCACCAGCGCGCGGGCTAGGACCTCATTAATGTCAGAGACCGGAATGATGTTCAGACTGTCCTTCACATTCTCAGGAATGTCGGCCAGGTCTTTCTCATTTTCTTCCGGAATGAGGACCGTTTTGATCCCACCTCGCAGCGCTGCCAGGAGCTTCTCTTTCAGCCCCCCAATCGGCAAGACGCGTCCGCGCAAGGAGATCTCTCCCGTCATCGCAACGTCGCGATGCACGGGATTGTTTGTCAAAAGCGACACCATGGCGGTTGTCATCGCGATGCCAGCGCTTGGCCCATCTTTCGGGGTTGCGCCATCCGGCACGTGAACGTGGATGTCGGTCGTGTTGAAAGTGCTCGGTTTGATGCCGAGCAGAACCGCGCGCGAGCGCACCAAAGCTTGCGCGGCCGAGATCGATTCCTTCATCACATCCCGTAAGTTCCCCGTGACTTTGGTGTTTCCGCGCCCTGGCATGGAGACCGCTTCTATGGTCAGCAAATCACCGCCAACCTCGGTCCAGGCCAGGCCCGTCACGGCGCCGATTTGGTCTTCCTCATCGGCAAGTCCAAAGCGGAATTTACGCACGCCGGAATAGTCCGGGAGATTGTCTGGTGTGACGACCACTTGTGTGACGCCTTCATGGCCAAGCTCCCTCACCGCTTTGCGGGCGAGTTTTGCTAGCTCGCGTTCAAGCGAGCGTACGCCGGCTTCTCGCGTATAGAACCGCAACAGGTCACGAATGGCGTCAGATTGCACCACCCATTCCTCATCACTCAGGCCGTGATCCGCGCGGATCTTGGGCAGCAAATGACGCTCCGCAATCTCGCGCTTCTCGTCCTCGGTATATCCTGCAATCCGGATGATCTCCATTCGATCAAGGAGGGGTTGAGGCATGTTGAGGCTGTTCGCCGTTGTCACGAACATGACGTCCGACAAATCGTAATCGACTTCCAGATAATGGTCATTGAAGGTCGAGTTCTGGGCTGGATCGAGCACTTCCAAAAGCGCAGCAGACGGATCGCCCCGATGGTCCATACCCATTTTGTCGATCTCATCGAGCAGGAATAAAGGGTTGCCGGTCTTGGCTTTTTTCAGGCTTTGAATGACCCGGCCTGGCATCGATCCAATATAGGTCCGACGGTGACCGCGAATTTCGCTTTCATCTCGCACCCCGCCAAGCGACACGCGCACAAAATCGCGCCCGGTCGCTTCCGCGATCGATTTGCCGAGTGATGTCTTACCGACGCCTGGAGGTCCAACCAAGCAGAGGATCGGTCCGCGCAACTTGTTCGTACGCTTCTGCACCGCGAGATATTCGAGGATCCGCTCTTTGACTTTCTCAAGACCATAATGGTCGTCATTGAGTTGGGCTTCAGCGGCGTCGAGATCGGTTGAGATGTCTTTGCGCTTGTCCCAAGGCAGCGATAAGAGCCAATCGAGATAGTTCCGAACCACGGTCGATTCCGCCGACATCGGGCTCATCTGACGCAGCTTTTTGACTTCTTGCTCTGCTTTAGTCCGAGCTTCTTCAGAGAAGCCCGTTTCTCTAATTTTCTCTTCCAGCTCCGCGACTTCGTCGCGTTCGCCTTCCCCTTGATCGCCAAGTTCGCGCTGAATGGCTTTCATTTGCTCATTCAGGTAATATTCGCGCTGGGACTTCTCCATCTGACGCTTGACGCGGTTTTTGATTTTCCGCTCCATCTGCATCATACCCATCTCGCCTTCCATCAAAGACAGGACCTTTTCCAGGCGATCTTTGATGTCGGAAAGTTCGAGAAGTCCCTGTTTTTCGGACAGTTTGACTTGCAGCTGTGAGGATACCGCGTCGGCGAGCTTACCGGGCTCGGTAATGTCCGAAATCGTCGAGACCGATTCCGGCGGAATTTTGCGGTTGAGTTTGGCATAGCTCTCAAACTGCTCAGAGACGGCGCGCATGAGGGCTTCGAGCTCGCCTGAGCTGACTTCAATCGGTTCGATCAAGCCAATTTCGGCAACATAATAGTCGCCGCGATCTTCGAGCTGATTCAGGCGCGCGCGATGACCACCCTCGACCAGAACTTTCACGGTTCCGTCAGGAAGTTTGAGCAATTGCAGAATGGTCGCTGTGGTGCCAACCGCGTGCAAATCGGATGCTTCCGGATCATCGGTCGATGGGTCCTTTTGAGCGACCAGCATAATTTCGTTTTGGCCTTCATCGACCATTTCGAGGGCCCGCACAGACTTGTCTCGGCCCACAAAAAGCGGCGCCACCATGTCTGGGAACACTACGATATCTCTCAGCGGAAGAACTGGGAGGGTTTTCGTCGTCATTGTCGACTCCTTTGTTTCTGGCCCCGCTCAGCGGCGACCATCACCTTCACCCTGTTGTCGGATGATTCTGGCGTCTTTGTTATTTGATACCCACAAGCTTTCACTTCAACCAGTGAATTGCGGTGGAAATCGACGAATTTAATCCTAAAGGGCGCTCAGCTAAGAGGCTTCGCTCGGCTGGACTTGTTTCGCATGCACGTAAAGTGGTTTGGCGTTTCCATCCACGACTTCGGCATTGATAACCACCTCATCGACACCGCGCAAACCAGGCAATTCGAACATTGTATCGAGCAAGATCGACTCCATGATCGAGCGCAATCCGCGTGCCCCTGTTTTGCGATTGATCGCTTTCTTCGCCACAGCCGTCATAGCGTCTGGCGTAAAGGTCAGCGAGACATCCTCCATTTCAAACAGTTTTTGATACTGTTTGACGAGCGCATTCTTTGGCTCGGTCAGGATGGTCACCAAGGCGTCTTCATCTAAGTCTTCCAAAGTCGCCAAAACCGGCAGACGACCGATGAATTCGGGGATCAGACCATAACGCTGCAGATCTTCGGGCTCGACGGTCCGTAGGATATCACCCACCCGCCGCGCTTCTGGATCTTTCACGTCGGCGCCGAAGCCGATCGAAGTTGCTTCGCCGCGTGAAGAAATGATTTTATCCAGTCCGGCAAATGCACCGCCGCAAATGAAGAGAATATTCGTCGTGTCAACTTGCAGAAATTCCTGCTGAGGATGCTTGCGGCCGCCTTGCGGAGGAACCGCCGCGACGGTGCCTTCCATCAGCTTCAAGAGCGCTTGTTGAACCCCCTCGCCAGACACGTCACGTGTAATCGACGGATTGTCCGACTTACGCGAAATCTTGTCGATTTCGTCAATATAGACAATCCCGCGTTGCGCGCGCTCAACATTATAGTCGGAGGCCTGCAGCAATTTGAGAACGATGTTCTCAACATCCTCGCCAACATAGCCCGCTTCGGTCAATGTCGTCGCATCGGCCATGGTGAACGGCACATCCAGCACCCGCGCCAAAGTCTGGGCCAAGAGAGTCTTCCCGCACCCCGTCGGACCGATCAGCATAATGTTGGATTTGGCCAGCTCAACGCCATCCGCACCGCCGGGATTGGCCAGGCGTTTATAGTGGTTGTGGACCGCAACAGATAATATCCGCTTGGCGTAAGATTGTCCGATCACATAATCGTCCAGAACTTCGCAGATTTCCTGCGGCGTTGGTACGCCCTCTTTCGCTTTAAACCCAGATGCTTTGTTTTCTTCGCGAATGATGTCCATGCAGAGTTCGACACATTCATCACAGATAAAAACCGTCGGACCCGCGATCAGCTTCTTCACTTCATGCTGACTTTTTCCGCAGAAGGAGCAGTAGAGCGTATTCTTGGAATCGCCGCTGGAACCGTTTTGCTTTGCCATGGGCAACCTCTATGCCACGCATGCCTTAACACGCGATTTACTGGGCGCGAATCCCAGTCATTCTTCTTCGACTTTAGAACGCTCACGAGCGGGCGCAAGCCTTTGCTCGCATTCTCAATGCATGATGGATGCCGATTAATCTTTACCGGCGTCCGTACGATGTTCGTAAACGGTGTCAATGATGCCGAACTTTTGCGCATCTTCGGCCGTCATGAACGTATCGCGGTCAAGCTTTTTCTCAATCGTATCATAGTTTTGGCCGGTATGTTTGACGTAGATATTATTGAGGCGCGTTTTGAGATCGAGGATCTCTTCGGCATGGCGCTCAATATCCGTCGCCACACCGCGATAGCCACCGGATGGCTGATGCACCATCACGCGTGAGTTTGGCAGCGCGATGCGATGCCCCTTGTCGCCGGCCGCCAGAAGCAAAGACCCCATACTGGCCGCCTGTCCGATACAGACCGTGGAAATGGGGCAGCGGATATATTGCATTGTGTCATAGATCGCCAATCCGGCGGTGACGTAACCGCCAGGGCTATTAATATAGATCGCGATGTCCTTTTTCGGGTTTTCCGATTCAAGGAACAGCAATTGCGCGCAAACCAATGAGGCGGTCGTGTCGTCGATCGCGCCGGTAATGAAGATCAAGCGCTCTTTGAGCAGCCGTGAGAAAATGTCGAAGGCGCGCTCACCACGGCTGGTTTGCTCAATAACGGTGGGGACGAGATTCACATCGGTCGGGCGCGGATCGAACATGGGATGACTTTCAACGAATTGCATTTTGGCTTGATGTGGCAGAGGCCGTTATATTTGTCCATTCGGCTCTGCATACAAGGTGTGAATGTCGCTTAACCTTGCGCCGGCAGCCTCAGCGTCAAAATGTCGATCCTTGGCGGGCGGCGAAATCGCATCGGCAATCCGATCATGCCTGTGCCAGGCGTCACATAGACCCGATCGGGTTTATCACGCCCAGCGCGGACCAAAGTATGCAAGCCGGTATCGAACGGATGCTCTGTTGGGATCACCAGCCGCGTCAAGCCTGGGATGGGTAATCGGATTTGCCCGCCATGTGTGTGTCCGGCCAACATCAAATCATAATCGAAATCATTCGGGACTTTCAGGGCAATATCTGGATTATGCGTGAGCAGTAAAACCGGCACGCCTTCTGGTAGGTTCGCTTTGAACGCGAAGGTGAAACGCCGTTGCCAATAGTCTGAGGCCCCAGCCACAACAATGCGATGTCCGCCGAGCACCTCCTCATAGGCACGGTTTTCGACAAATGTGACACCGCTACGGCGCAGTGGACCTCGCAAGCGCTCGATATAAGGCGGTCCCGGAAAGCCGAGATCATGGTTCCCAAGCACGGCAAAGACCGGCGCCTCAGCGTGTTCAACCGCGGCCATGGCGGTTTCGATTTGATCGAAAGGCAAGTGATAAAGAAAATCACCGGCGATAAAAACCGCATCAACTGTCTCTTGATTGACCCGATCGATCAGCCGCGAGAGCGGGATCGCATTTTTGAAAACGCCGATATGGGGATCTGAGAAGAGCGCAATTCTGAGCGTGAAAGTCTCATCCTGGCCATCAGACAGGTCAATCTCTTCGTAATGAACAAACAAGAGCTGTGGCTCAATGAACCGGGCCCAAGCAAGCGGCAAAGACAGTCCGAATAAGACGACAGCGAGCTGACGCGCCCAGCCTTTGCGGCGCGCAATCACCCAAACACAGACCGCCGCAAATGGGATCCAAAGATATGTCAGCCAGAAGACGAAAGCATGCAAACCACGTTTACTCCGCGCGCTCGAATTGCTCTGCCGCGGCATCGGGAAACCTTGCCGCTAAGCGCCCGAATTCATCTTGAGTGATGTTTACGGACAGTTCAACTTGTCCGGACTCTGTAAACTTTTCGTTTTCGACCTGGGTGTTTTGGTGCAACCAAGCGCGCAAGGCGCCGTCCTGATTGTTCAGATGGGCTTTGAGACGAACGCGTCCTCGATCGAGCGCGTCTTCAATTGCCGCCAAGAGCCCATCTATGCCCTCGCCCGTACGCGCAGAGACCGCCACAGCTGGCATTTCTTCATTTGTGCACGCATGCTCGGCCTTCAAGCCATTGCGCGTGTCTGGGTCTAAGCGATCGATTTTGTTCCAAGCTTCGATCATTGGCGGCAGATCGGCATCCATTAAATCCGCGAGTTGGTGCAGGACTTTTAGTACATCTTGTTTCTGCTCGTGATCTGCGGCGCTCGAGCGATCGCGGACGTGGACCAGCAAATCTGCCTCTAGCGCTTCCTCCAAGGTTGCCCGAAAGCTATCGACCAAATGCGTCGGTAGGTCTGAGATGAAACCGACCGTATCGACCAGGCTGACTGATCCCAAATGCGGCAGGTCAAGCTTTCGGATGGTTGTATCGAGCGTTGCAAAAGGCATGTCTTTGGCCATCACGTCAGCGCCCGTTAGACGGTTAAACAGCGTCGATTTTCCCGCATTCGTATAGCCGACCAGCGCAACGATACGGGTATCGCGCCGCTGACGGCCCTGCCTTTGGACTCTGCGGGTGCGCTGTACATCCGCCAAATCACGGCGCAGCCGACCGATCGCGCGATCGATCATCCTTTTATCGGCTTCAAGTTGAGTTTCCCCCGGTCCGCCGAGAAAGCCCTGGCCACCGCGTTGGCGCTCCAAATGCGTCCAAGTTCGAACCAATCGCGACCGCTCATACAGGAGCCGCGCGAGCTCGACTTGGAGAAAGCCTTCCTTGGTGCGCGCCCTAAGCCCGAAGATCTCGAGAATGAGCCCCGTCCGATCAATGACTTTTACGCCCAATCGGGTTTCCAGATTGCGTTGTTGGATGGGCGTCAGCGATGCGTCGATGATGACAATTGAGCAATCGTACGTTTTGACATCCGCCTCCAGCCGGTCGAGCAGCCCGCCTGATAACAGATAGCCGGGGGTTGGCTTGCGAACGTTTTCGGGGCGCAGGAAAGCAAGCTCACACCCCAGCGCCTCGACAAGACCCGCTGACTCGCCCAGACGCTCCTCACTGGGCCGGTCTATTGGCAGCGTCCAAGGCACAATGATGCCTGCCCGCTCTGGAGATTGTTCAAGATCCGTCGGAGGAGAATTCAAGTCTCTTAGCTATCGTCTTCGTCAAACAGTTGGACATGTGCCCCAGGCGCTATGGTCGAAATCGCATGCTTGTACACCAATTGCGGTGGGCGACCATCGCCGCGAAGCAAGACGCAAAAATTATCGAACCAAGTGACAACGCCCTGTAATTTCACGCCATTGACTAGAAATATTGTCAGCGGTGTTTTTGATTTTCGGACTGCATTTAGAAAAGTGTCCTGGAGGTTCTGCTTTTTTTCTGAAGACATTGTTTGCCTGCCCTTCTTTTATATTCGAGCCGCTATAACGATTGAGCTCAATTGGCAAGCAAAAGGCCAATTATCGTTGCCAAAAGGAAGGATTAAGGGCGGGTAACAGCGCGATCACCTCTAAACGCCCAAGAATCATGCCGAGAATGACGCAAAGCTGAGCGGATCCGTTCAACTCGGCATTAATGTCGGCGAGCACATGCCCGGCATTGGAAAGACTGCCAACCCCGGCGCGAATGGCATCATCAAAAAGCAGCCCGCTGGCGCTCAAAAGCAGCGTTCCAATTGTACACGCGACAATGTACCCGACCAAGTAAACCCAAACGCTCATGACGGTGCGATCGGACTGCCGTCGGCCTCTAAACCTGAAGAGTTTAACACTGCCGCGATAGCCCAATTGCGCGAATTCCAGGGCGACGCGGCGGCTGAGCACAATCAATCGAGCGAGTTTGAATCCACCCGCCGCTGAAAGCGCGGAGCCGCCGATGAGGACGGGAAACAAAAACAATACGATCGGGAGCCTGGAATATTGCTGCGGGTCACTCAGCGCGATGCCGCTGGTGGCAAGGGATGACGTCGCCCAGCCCAAGCTCTCTAAGAGCGGGAGTCCGGCGAACACGGCGAGGAGTGTTACGACTAATAGCGATCCAATCCATGCGAGGGTCTCAGGGTCCAGGGCCGCCGCGCGGGGTTGCCCGCGTCCAGCGCCATCGACTGCGATCAGACCAAGTGTGCCGATCACCAACCCTAACCAGAGTATGACCGCGTGCAGTGCTCCGGCTTGCGGCGCTATTTTGTATGATAAAGGATCAACAAGACCCGTTGTGATCGCGCTGACCGCCCCGGCGAGCGCATCGCGCGGAGCGAGACCGATCGCTAGGAGAAGCGCCGCTAAAACGACCGTGCAACTGAGCACCAAAATTGCACTAACGCGAACCACGCGGGTCACAGGATCGAAGAAACTCCCCTCGGGATCGCTGAAAAACCGGTTCCGATGCACGCCCGGACCGCCCAAGTTCAAACTGGAAAAAACACTTGCGGCAATCGCGATACTGGCAATCGCTCCGATCAAATGCAGCATGGCTCGCCAAACGAAAATACTGGTCGGCATCGGATTGGCGATCGGGTCGAGACGCGTATGGCCGGTCGTGGTCAGATTGGAAATGCTCTCATAATACGCCGCTAAGAAATCTGGCGTGCCCAAATAGTCGACAAAGGGAATAGCGGCAATTGCGCCTCCAATCGCCCAGAATAGAACCGCGATGGCGAGACCGTCCTTGGCTTGCGCGCGCCTTTGCGGTTTGTC
Organism: Pseudomonadota bacterium; assembly: GCA_039191105.1. Classification (GTDB taxonomy): domain Bacteria; phylum Pseudomonadota; class Alphaproteobacteria; order Caulobacterales; family Hyphomonadaceae; genus Henriciella. The sequence continues at coordinate 5,826 of JBCCXW010000050.1, read as the reverse complement.
AGTGAGCAGGATAACCGTGGCAGCAAGTCCGCCAACGGCAAATCCGGTCCCCGCGAACACAAATAGCTGTCGGCTTTCCCCGGTCGCCAAGGCAACCGTGAAACAAACGAAAAGCAACGCGGCAAAGCCGAGCGCGATGACTGAGAAGACACGAACGATGGCGAGATGGTTCACATCGGCATCCTGACTTAGAAGAAGTCTGCACTAACCCTAAAGAATTGTTCGACTTTGCGGGTGGCACTGGTCTCATAAAACAGCAAAAGCCGGTCATCGGCTTGAACGCTGGCGCCGGAATTTGGGAACATGATCTCTTGATCGCGGATGATTGCCGCAGCTGTGACCCCATCCGGTAAATGCGCGTAATCCACCGGCTTGCCGATCAGTGGAGATGAATCGAGCGTCACACCCTCGGCCACTTCTGCGAGGCCGTCCTCCAGCGATTGGACAGACAGAATGCGGCCGCGGCGAAGTTTTGTTAGGATCTTTGACACACTCAACGCTCGCGGATCGAGGACAGCGTCGATATCGAGATCCTGCGAAATCGCGACCAATTCATATGCGTTTACGAGTGCGTGCGTTCGTTTGGCCCCAAGCTGCTTCGCGAGCTTACCGATAAGCATATTGGTTTTGTCATCATTCGTGACAGCAATTACGATGTCCGCTTGATCGGCGCCTGCTTCTTCGAGCATATCTCGCGAGAGCCCGTCGCCATGAATGACAATGGTCTGCTTCAGCGTTGAGACAGCAATATCCGCCCGGGCAGCATCAGCTTCAATGATCCTGACTCGAACGCGACCATCGCGTTCCAAATGACCGGCGACGTAAGTTCCGACATTGCCGCCACCGACGATAACGACGCGCTTATGCTCTTCGACGTCACGATTGAACAGTTTGTTGAGGCGCGGTGTGGATTGGCGCAGAACCGCAACATAGGCGGTATCGCCCGGCTGCAATTGATCATTGCCGCGCGGCGCAAAGACAGACGCGCCGCGCTTAACGCCGATCACGCGTGCGCCAAGATCGGGAAACAATCCATCAATCTGATCGAGCGCCGTTTCTAAAAGCGGACTATCGGACTGCACTTTCATACCGAGGATTTGCAATTCACCCGCTTCGAACGACATGCTCGACACCGCGCTTGGGGTGCGAATGCGCCGGAGGATCGCATCGCCGACTTCGATTTCTGGTGAGATAATCATATCAATTGGGAGCGCGGTTTTTGAAAACAACTCTGCATTGCGCGTTTCCAGATAGGCCTGCGCCCGAACCCGCGCGATTTTCGTCGGCACCGAAAAGAGCGTATCGGCAACCTGACAGATCACCATATTGATCTCGTCAAAATGCGTCACGGCGATCAGCATATCGGTATCATCCGCGCCAGCAGCGCGCAGGACATCCGGGTGCGCGGCATGCCCGACGACGCCGCGAACATCGAAATCGATTTGAACCTGCTCGACGAGCGCATTGTCTTCATCAATCATGATGATATCGTGGTGCTCTTGCGCCAAGCGGCGGGCAATCCCCTGCCCGACCCGACCTGCTCCACATATAATAACGCGCATCTAACGGCTATCCGTACGACTCGCTGAAGCGTTTACCCCTAGCGCCTTTAATTTTCGGTGTAGAGCGGACCGCTCCATTCCGATGAATTCCGCCGTTCGCGAGATATTGCCATCAAACCGCGTGATTTGCAGCGTCAGATAGTCTCGTTCGAATTGCTCGCGCGCATCGCGCAGCGAAAGCCCAACAAAATCAGCTGAAACCCCCATCGCATCATCATTGTCATTCGATCCGCGATCGAGCGGCAATTCTTCCACAGATACGGTCGCGGAAACGCTGTCGCGCGACAGAATCAATACGCGTTCAACTACATTGCGGAGTTGTCGGACATTTCCAGGCCAATTCATGGATTGCAAAACCGCAATCGCTTCTTTGCTGAAGTCGCGCGGCGAAAGGCCGGACGAATCGGCAATGCGCTGGCTGAAGTGATGCACAAGCGCTGGAATATCGTCGCGTCGCTCGGCAAGTGATGGGACGCCGAGCGGCACAACATTTAAGCGGTAATAGAGGTCTTTGCGAAACGCCGTGCCTTCGATGGCGTTCTCCAGATCGCGGGTGGATGACGACATCACTCGCACATCGACGCGCACATCAGAGCCCCCGCCGACGCGTTGGAACCGCTGTTCGGTCAGGACGCGTAAGATTTTACTTTGCGTGCCGAGGGGCATATCGCCAACTTCATCCAGGAGCAGCGTGCCGCCATGGGCTTGCTCAAACACGCCGATTTTGATGGGCATGCCGGAATTGTCTTCTTCACCGAACAGTTCACGCTCCATCTGCTCCGGCGCGATATTGGCCGCGTTCACCGCCACGAACGGGCCGCCCGCGCGGCGCGAGTGCTCATGGATCAGTTTGGCGGTGAGTTCTTTTCCAACGCCGGCTTCGCCGGTCACGAGCACGCGGGAATTGGTCGGGGCGACTTTTTCAATTTGCATCCGCAAAGCTTGCGCAGCGCCGCTCGCGCCAATCCACTCGGATGCCGAAAAATTATGCGTCCGCAAGGCTTCATTCTCGCGCTTAAGTTTGGCGGATTCGATGGCGCGTGAGACCAGGTGCAAAAGCCGATCCGCTTTAAACGGTTTTTCGATGAAATCATAAGCGCCTCGCCGAATGGCCGCGACGGCTGTTTCAACATTGCCGTGGCCGCTAATCACAATCACCGGCAAAAGCGGATCAATCGCCTTCAAATATTTTAGCACCGAAAGCCCATCCATATCGCTGCCTTGTAGCCAGACATCCAAAACCACGAGGCTCGGCGTCCGCGAGCGCACTTCTTCGATCGCGCGTTCCGCTGTGGCGGCCGAGCGCACGCCATGCCCGTCATCTTCCAAAACGCCTGCGATCAACTCACGAATGTCTGGCTCATCGTCGACGACTAAGATGTCAGTACTCATTGGCATACTCCATTGCCTGAGGTTCGGCGCCTGCGTCTGTTTCCAAACTCAATGGCAGAACAATTTTAACGATCGCCCCATGTGCCCCATGTTCCGGTTCTAATAATTGTACACTGCCGCCATGATCCATGATCACGCGGTTTACGATCGCCAGGCCGAGGCCTGTGCCCCCCTCTCGTGCGGTAACGTAAGGTTCCAGCAATTGTTCACGCGATTCTTCGGGAAAGCCTGGCCCATTATCCTCAATTTTGAGCACGATCAGCCCATCATCATCCGCCGGCTCTACCGAAACTGCAATCAGACCCTGGCTCTCATCGGTTTCATGGCGGCGAGAGAGCGCTTCCGCCGCATTCTTAACGACATTGGTCAAAGCTTGACCGAGCAGGCGCTCATCGCCCTGAATGGAGAGCCCGCCATCTGGCAAGGCCAAAGTAAAGCGAAAGTCGGGATTTACGACGCGCTGAGCGAACACCACGTCCGTAACCAAAGCGGCCAAATCGAACCGGCTCGGCGTAGGCTTCGGCATGCGCGCAAAGTCTGAAAACTCCTGCACCATTCGTCCAATATCAGAGACTTGTCGCAAGATCGTATTGATGCAGCGTTGGAACACACCGTCTTGATCATCGATCTGATCGCCATACCGTCGCCGAATGCGCTCCGTCGACAATTGGATCGGCGTCAATGGATTGCGAATTTCATGTGCGATCCGCCGCGCGACATCGCGCCAGGCGAGTTGTCGCTGCGCGGAAATCAATCGCGTCGCATCATCAAGCGTGAGCACATATCCACCCACGCTATCTGAGGTGACTTTTAAACGGACATGTCGCAAACCGTCATCGGTCATTAAATTGATAAAGGTTTCATCTTGACCTCTGAGCGCTCCCGCATCAGCAACATGTCGCCAGATTGACGGGCTGATATCTGATAATACCCGACCCTCGAGATGACCGGCATTGATTAAAGTTTCTGCCGACCGGTTGGCGATGGTGACGATGCCCGATGGATCGACGCGAATTACGCCTGCGCTGAGTTCGACCAAAAGCGTTTCCAAGAATTGACGCCGCTCTTCGGCTTCCTCCCGCGCCGAGACGAGATCATCGCGGCGCTCATCCAATTGCCGGGTCATTATGTTAAACGCGTTTGAAAGCACGCGGATTTCATCATCCGCTTCCGGCAGCGGGACCGCCACGCCTCTCCGTCCTTCACTGACGTCGAGCGCAGCGGTCGCCAAGCGGCCAATTGGGCGTGCAATACGATCAGCAATTTCCTGGGCCAGGCGAATGGATAGCAATAAAGCAAGCGCGACGATTTGAAGATAAGCGATCACGAACAGCGTCTGGATCTCATTGCTGCGTTGTTGGGCCGCTCTGTATTCTGTCCCTGCCGTCTGAGCGCGTTCCAACCGCGCGAACATTTCCGTATCGATCGGGCGCGCCAGATAGAGATAATTCCCGCCAAAATTCTCCAGCTTTTTTAGGGCAAAGATATAGCCGGCTTGGCGGCGGAGAACGAGTACGATTTCGCCCTTATCGGCATCTTCGAAATCGAGTGGCGCGGGGCGTCCGAACGTGTTCGGCGCGCTCATATTTTCGGCGATGGCGATTGGGTTTCCAGCGCGATCAATCAGCAGTGCGGACGAGAAGTCTCGATACGTGGCAACGATGCCGAAGATCGGTTCGAACTGTTCTGGATTGCTTTGAAAGGTCTCAACCGATGCATCGAGATCATTTGCCACGGCCAGCGCGTCAAGTTCGAACCGCCGACTGAAAGCTTCTCCACTTTCTTCGGTAATCGTGGCGATCTCGTCGACCAGGGTCAGTACCGTTTCGCCGAACCAAGTATCAATCCCGCGAGTGATGGTGAGCCATAAGAAAAGGGACATGATCAGGGCTGGCATCATTGCGACGGTTCCGAACAGGAACATAAAGCGCCGAGTGAGGCGTCCACCTCCGATCACTCTGCGGGAGCGTCGTATGGTTAAATACCGTGAGACGATCATCCAGGCGAGGACAATCAAAATGACCACATTAACAATGAGCAGCGTTTCTAATTCCTGCGGCATCTCCGCCGTTGGACTGCTGCGATCGAGCAAAATGAAGGTCGCGGCGGCGGATAAAACCGCACCGAGCACAAACAGACTTTGGAACCAAAGTCCGCCATTGCGACGCAGGGTGGCCAAAACGCTGGACGTCAAACTGAGCCCTCTATACACTGTCGCTTATCTGCAACACTGATGATTTAGAGCAACAGTTTCGCCTGGCGTCAATCAGTCATCTGTCATTCCTAAAACCGCCATGCGCGCGCGTAGCGTGTTTCGGTTGACGCCCAGCAAAGCCGCTGTGCGCAATTTATTGCCAGACGTCACACTTAAAGCCAGTTTGATCAGCGGACGCTCAACTTGTTCGAGCACGGCTTGGTAGATTTTCTCGCCTTCCTCACCGCCTTTGAGTAGGTCGGCCATCACATAACGGTGAAGCAGGGTCTCGATTTCACTTTCCAACGACGCCTCTGGGCTAAGCTCTTTGAGCGTTTCGGCACGCAATTCGCGTTCAATATCGCGTTGCGAAATGGTTGCATCGGGGCTCAGTGCCGCGAGCCGGAAAATCAGGTTCTCAAGCTCCCTCACATTGCCTGGCCAGTCATATGCCATCATCAAATCCATGGCAGCTTGAGAGACTTGTTTGGTGGCAAGACCACGGGTCTCCGCTCGAATTAGAAACGCTTTTACAAGCTCAGGGATATCCTCTTTCCGGCGCCGCAGCGGGGGCATCTCGATGCGCACCACATTCATTCGGTAGTACAGGTCTTCGCGGAAATCGCCGGACTCAACCAACGCTGACAGCGGTTGGCGCGTTGACGCAACAATTCGCGC
>JBCCXW010000049.1:0-23477 GCA_039191105.1 Pseudomonadota bacterium | reverse complement strand
CGCTCTTGCCGCAAATTGCAGCCGGTCAGATCCGCACCAAAGTCGACTCCCGCTATCCGCTTGAAGAGATCGCCGATGCGGTCACGCGGGCCGCGCAAAGCGGTCGCGATGGCAAAGTGTTACTGACCCCACACGGCGCATAACCTTGTGGCGGCGGCGCTTAGCACTTCGAAAAGCGACCAAGCGCCGCCGCACGTTTTGCCTAATACCCCACTGCCCCACCCACTGCCTCAACCAAATGAGGCTTCAGTGGAGCCTCCAAACTCACCGATTTCCGACGCCAGTATAGGCGCTCGGTCAGCACAAACACCCAACTCGAATTGAGACCTAAAAATGAAACCCTTAGCCATTTTCGGATCCCTGATCGGGATCGCCGCGATGACCACCCTCACGGCAGTTGCGCAGGCGCCAGACGGATATGAATCCGGCGTCGGCGCCTTGGAATACTTCGACCAGGATGCGATAGCGAACACGCCATTATGGATCCAAATCTGGATTGGGATCATGCTCGCGACATTTGCTGCGAGCCTGTTTTTCGTCTGGAAGCAGCCGATTGCACGATGGGCGCTTGGCGGCTTTTTGATGCCATTTCTGGTGATGTCTTACATTATCGATGCGCTTGGGTGGCCATTCTTATCCGGCTCGATTGCCTTGGCGCACCTCTTGTTCTGGACGCCCGCCTTGATCCTACTGCTTTGGAAACGACCGTTCTTAAATGCTGACCATAGCAAAGCGTTTCGAGTCTGGTCCGCCGCGATCACGGGCGTCATTCTGTTTTCCTTCGTGTTCGATATTCGTGACGCGGTCATCTATGTCAGTCACTTTGCAGCATAGCCGGACGCCAAAGGCCAAGGTGTCGTCCGAGGCCAAAATGCGGCGGCACATCGACGGTGTCGCTGCGCCCTCGCCGCCGCATTCTGAGCGCCCAGCACGTTTCATGGCCCCCAAGGTCACACCGGGATGGAATGCGATTCCTTCACCTGCTCCATAACTGGAAAGGTCGAGGTTTGGTCGACATGCGGCAACGTTGAAAGCACCTCGCCCAAAAATCGCCGATAGGCTGCCATGTCGGAGGTGCGGATCTTCAGCAGATAATCATACCCGCCAGCCATCATATGGCAGGACATGATCTCGGGATGCGTTTGCACCGCAGCATTGAACGCGTTCAGCGATGCTTGCTTGGTGTTCGAGAGCTTCACTTGGACGTAAACCAAATGCGATTGCCGCACGCGGACCGGATCGAGCTCGGCGCGATAGCCTCGGATAAACCCCTCACGCTCTAAACGTTTGACGCGGTTCAGGCATGGCGTCTTACTCAGTCCCACGCGGTTGGACAGCTCAATGAAGGAAAGCCTGCCCTCTTTTTGAAGCGCATTCAGAATTTTCCGATCGATATGATCTAGATCCTGCTCATTCCTCATATCATAGTCCATTCGTATCTAATTTAACGACCAAACGGATATTATGGTCTGTAATATCACGAAACATAGGAATCAAAAACTTCAGAACTCTGTCAAGTTTACTAGGCTTTAACCGTCTAATCTGACAGAGGAGTGGTAGCTGATGTACGCCGATCTTGCCGAAGCGGCACCGACGATTGCTGGCCCGCTTGCGGAATCCTATCTGATGAACGAGGCTGCGCTGGTCGAGAGCTTCTTGGAACGGATCGAACTTTCGGAAACGGAACGCGCTGAGATCCAATCGGACGCTGAGACCATGGTCGCCGCGATCCGTGCGGATGGCGGCGCGCAGAGCCAAATCGACCATCTCTTACAGGAATATGGGCTTTCAACAGACGAGGGTGTGATCCTGATGCGTCTCGCCGAAGCGCTCATCCGGACCCCTGATTTTGTCACCGCGCGGACGCTCGTGCGGGATAAGATCGGCGCCGCAGACTGGACGGCACATCGCGGTCAGAGCGACTCTGTCGTCGTCAATCAAGCGACGACAGGGCTGCGCTTTACAGCACAGTGGATCCGCCTGACCGGAGGCACCAAAGCGGCTCATCTCCTGGCAAAGCTCGGCGACCGCGTCATGGCCAGCGCCATGTCTCAAGCGATGTCCATTATGGGCAATCATTTTGTGCTGGGGCGAACCATCAAGGAAGCCGCGAAGCGCGCACAGACGTCTGAAGCAAAGGGTATCGCCCATTCCTATGACATGCTCGGCGAAGCAGCGCATACTATGGCAGATGCAGAGCGCTATTACGGCGCCTATGTCGATGCGGTTGAATTTCTGGCGGACGAGGCATCTGATGATGATCGCCCAAACCCTCGACCTGGCCTGTCGGTGAAATTGTCGGCGCTACACCCCCGCTATGAGTATGCGGCCCGCGATGCCTGTGTGCCGGTCTTGATGGAACGGGTGGGGACGCTTGCGCGCATCGCAGCGAAATCTCGGCTGTGGCTGAACATCGATGCTGAAGACGCCGACCGGCTTGAGCTCTCCCTGGTGATCTTTGAGCGGCTTTTGAACGATCCGGCGCTGGCCGATTGGCCGGGACTAGGCCTTGTTGTGCAAGCCTATCAGCGCCGGGCGGGCGCCGTCATTGATCACATCACCGCGTTGGCCGAAACCAAGCGGCGAAGCGTATCGGTTCGACTGGTCAAAGGCGCGTATTGGGATATGGAGATCAAGCGTGCGCAAGTGCTTGGCCTCGCAGATTATCCGGTCTTCACCCGCAAGGAAAACACCGATCTGAGCTATCTTTTTTGTGCGCAGAAGCTGTTGCGGGCGTCCGCGCGCGTGTTCCCGCAATTTGCCACGCACAATGCTCACACAGCGCTTGCGATTATGCGTCTAGCAGGCGGCCACCGAAAGTTTGAGTTCCAAAGGTTGCACGGTATGGGCGCCGCCTTGCATGATCGGTTGACGCAGACCTATGGAGTGCCCAGCCGCATCTACGCACCGGTTGGCAGCCATAAGGACCTGCTGCCATACCTCGTGCGCCGACTCTTAGAAAACGGAGCAAACGGATCTTTTGTGAACCAAATGATGGACGATGAGGTGCCCCTTGCGACGGTTGCCGAGGATCCGATATCAAAGGTCTTGGCCAATCGAACGACGGCCAATCCAAAGATCCCGGCACCGCGCAATACGGTGGGGCCTGGCCGACGGGCCGCGATCGGGATCGATCTCAGCCAAGCTTCCATGTCACACCATGCTGAGCGGTGCGTGCAAGCCTCAACCGATCACAGTGCCAAGAGTTTGATTGCAGGTGCGCCCATAGCGACCTGGTCCAGGGACACATTCAGTCCGCAAAATCAGCGCGCAAAGGTCGGCACCGTCGGCTGCGTTGACGCCGATACGGTCGATGCCGTCATTGCCAGCGCTGTCCAATCGGATTGGGCGGCGTCAACCTCGCCGAGCGCGCGCGCCGCCATCCTCCAAACCGCGGCCGACCTGCTGGAACAAGAGATGCCAGAGTTTTTGGAGCTTTGCGTGCGAGAAGCGGGAAAGACACTTCCGGACGCGGTTGCAGAAGTCCGAGAAGCGGTCGATTTTTGTCGCTATTACGCGCTTCAGGCGCAGGCACCGAACATCACGTCACGGGCGCCGCTTGGCGTCGTCGGGTGTATTTCACCCTGGAACTTTCCACTTGCGATTTTCCTAGGTCAGGTGGTCGCGGCCCTCAGCGTCGGCAATACGGTGATTGCAAAGCCGGCTCCGCAAACGCCGCTCATTGCCGTTCGGGCGGTTGAGCTTTTGCATCGCGCGGGCGTGCCCGAGGATGCGCTCCATGTGCTGCTCGGAGACGGCGCAGCGCTCGGCACAGCCATCACGCGGCACGATCAAGTTCGCGGTATCTGCTTCACCGGATCCACCGAAACCGCCAAAACCATTGCCAAAACGCTCGCCGATACGGGACGGGGCGACACGCCCTTTGTCGCTGAGACAGGCGGGATCAATGTGATGATTGTCGATTCCACCGCATTGCTTGAGCAAGCTGTCCAAGACGTTATCGACTCAGCCTTTCAAAGCGCCGGGCAGCGTTGCTCAGCCTGCCGGATTGTCTGTGTCCAAGAAGCGATCGCTGACGATTTTTGGCAGATGCTGACGGGCGCGATGGAAACGCTAACGCTTGGCGATCCAGCGCGTCTCTCAACCGATATCGGCCCCGTGATTGATCGCCCCGCGCAAAATCGGATTGAGGCTTATATCGATACCTGCCGACCGCACGCTCGCAAGATGTTTCAAGCGCGCAGCTCAGACCACCCAGCGCATGGCTTTTTCGTTGCGCCAACGGTCCTTGAAATGGCGTCCGTCGCGGATGTGCGGCAGGAAGTATTCGGACCCGTCCTTCATTTCGTGCGGTACAAATCGACCGAATTCGATGCATTGATTGATACCGTAAATGCGCTTGGGTTCGGTTTAACAATGGGACTGCACACGCGTCTCGATGAGCGCGTAGCAGAACTGTCCGAGCGGGCGCGGGTTGGCAATCTCTATGTCAATCGCAACCAAATCGGCGCGGTGGTCGGCGTGCAGCCTTTTGGCGGCGAAGGTCTGTCAGGCACCGGGCCGAAAGCCGGTGGTCCGAATTATCTTTATGGTTTCACTCAGGCTGCAGGGATGCCCGCCAGTGTGGTGACCGACGAGATCGGCGAGCGTCTCTCACAAAGTGACCAAATCGTTGATGCCACGGATGTTCTGCGCATGGCCAAACAGAGCGGTGCCGTCTGGGCGGCAAAGACATGGGCGCAGCGAAAATCGATTTTGCATCCGCTTATGGATCAGGTCAGATGCGGTGACGAAGCGGACTTAGCGTTGAGCGCCATCGAGGACGTGCAGCCTCTGCCAGGACCTACGGGCGAGGAAAACACGCTGCGTTTGTGCCCAAAAGGCGTATGTCTCTGCTTTGGCGGACCGAAATCGGCGCTCAATGCCATGGCTGTTTTGAAGGCCCTGATGGCAGGCTCAAGCGTCATTTATGCCAGCGATTGGCCTGGCGCGCTGGCTGGTCTGCAAGCCTGGCTAAAATCTCTGCCGGTGCCGCTCGCGAACCTCGTTCAGTTCGTCCCTTACGAGGTGGGTCTGTCGCTGATCGATTTGCCAATCGACGGCATTGCAGCAGACGGCGATACGCGCGCAGCGGTCGCCGAAGCGACGTGTCGGCGACCGGGGCCGATTTTACCCTTACTCAGCGCCCGAGACCCGATTGCGCGGTTCTTTCACGAACGAACGCTGACGGTGAACACGACCGCGGCTGGCGGCAATGCCACGCTGCTCGCGCTGAATTAAATCCAAGAGATACGCCCGATTAAATCGATCGGTCATCGGCGCGCGGCATTGGCAGATAGAGCAAGTAACGGACCGCTTTTGGCCGCAGCGTGAGGCCGAGGATCACCAAAATGGATGACAAGGTCGCGACACCGCAACTAACAACCAAGCCTAAGCTCCAGCCATATGCGAACATGGTCCAAAGCACTGAGGCCGCAATCAGAGAAAAACCGAGCCAGCGATAGAGTTTTGATCGGGCTGCGGGCAAGGCGCCGCCAAAGACGGACCGTTGGTGTTTGAACATGGACAAGCTGAGCCCAGAAAATCCCGGAATGGCGAGCAGGAAGGCAATCCCCCAGCTCATTCGGCAGCGACCGGAATGGGCGTACGGTTTGGCTTTTTCGGCTTACCATCAGCCTGCTTACGAGCTGCAATCCGCGCCGCGCCGGCAAATCCTGCAGCAATCACCAGAAACCAGAGATCGACACCCGCCATCATGAGGTTCCCGTCTCGTCCGGGAAGTGGCAGCGTATTGCCCAAGTGGAGCTCGGTTGTGAGCGCGTTTAAGACAGGCAAACACGCAAAGGCGAGCGCCGTTGCTGAGAGTTGCTCGATCCAAGCCTTTTCAGGTCGCCGGACCAAACTGTGAAGAATAAAGACCAACCAGGTGAGGAACAGAGTGTGCAGCTCCCAATCGGCGCGCCCCTCCATCCCAACCGGCAGCAATCGATTGGCATAAAAATAGGCCGCGATCCCAACGCATAGGCCAGCAATCATCCCGACATTAAGGCGCTCAATCATCACCAAATTGCGTTCCGCGCGTGCATCACCGCGCAGCTTTTGACGGCGCTTCTTGGTCCACAAGACCAATCCCGTAGCGATCATCCCCGCGCCCATCAGGCCCGACACGAAAAACAAGATACGCAAAACCGGTCTGGCGAACAAACCCTCGTGGAGCCCCTCCAACACATTCATAACACCATCAGAATCGTGAACGGTTCTTGGTTTGACGTTCAACACCTCGCCGGTCTCGGACGTGAACTCGACATAAGGCGACATGCGAACGATGCCGTCTGAAATCCGCCCATAAAGCCGGATGGTCGACGTCGCGTCGCCCGGATTGCTGACTTGAATGAAATTCAATCGCTCGTTCGGGAATTGGGTTTGGAATTCGGCATTGAGCGGCGCCAGGTCAATCGGCTCGATCAAATCGCCGCTACGTTCGATCGGTGGCTTGACCCCAAACATTTCGCTCGAAATGGTCTCGATCGTGTCTTCATTCCAGCCATACTGAGCGACGAATATCGGAATGAAGAAGGTCGTCACAACCAACAAAATCCCTGAAAATGTGATCATGATCTGGAAGGGCAGCGTCATCACGCTGATCACATTATGGCTGTCCAGCCACGTTCGCTGACCTTTGCTAAATCGCAGCGTAAAGAAGTCCGCAAATATTTTCTTGTGCGTGATGATGCCAGAGATAATTGCGGCGAACATAAAGACGGCGGCAAAGCCAGCAATAAACTCACCCAGAGCACGCGGAATATAGTGAAAGGTCCAATGCAAGCGGTAGAGCGCCTGCCCGCCAGAGGTCTCTCTCGCACTGGGGGCATCCGAGCCATCTTCCAAGAGCTGCAAATCCGCACGGACGGGATCGCCTTCCGCATTTGTACCCGTCGCAAACACCCGCACCTGCGGCGAGAACGATCTGTCATATGGCAGTGTCACGCTGACTTGCGACGCTTCCGGAACCTCTTCGGCGGCACGGGCCAAGGCGGTTTCGAGCAATGCCACCGAGTTTTCGCCAACTTCAATCGGTGCGGCCAATTCCGGCTTCATCCAACGATCCAGCTCGGCATCATAGTAGCCGGCCGACCCGGTCACGAACATGAAATAGAGAATCCAACCGAACAAGAGGCCGGTCCAGGTGTGCATCCAAGACATGGATTGGCGCAGCGTTTCCATCAGAAAATCACCCCTTTGGTGACTAAAAGTACCGCACCGGAAACAGCTGACACGGCGACAATGCCGCGCAACGCGATCCACCAGGACCGCACTGCAAAAACATAGACGAAGATCACAACATAGACCAAGCCGGCCAAGAGCAGGCTCATCATTGTGGCTTCAGACCGGTGTATGGGGAGAAGACTTGTCAGCGCGGCTGAGATCAAAACCGTCGCGATGTATCCGAGCAAAGTCGCGATCACCAAACGGGCCCAGGGCGGCTTTTTCCCGCCCTGGACCTTTTTCGACTTTTGAGCGGTCCCTGCGCTCATTCAATCCTCTTCCTTAAAACCGCGCCTCAAGCTGAATCGAAAACGTTCTCGGGTCGCCATATTGCGCGAATAAAGGGTCCGGCAAGACGGCATTATTTATTGAAGATGGTGCCGTAGCATCAACGCGCTGGGTGAGGTTGGGGAATTGTGAAATAACATAATCCTCGTCCAGCAAATTATTGCCCGCGAGGTAAATGCCAAAATTCTCGTTTTGCCATCCGGCTCTGAAATTGACGAGCGTTCGCGCATCAATGTCTTGGCGCAACTGGAAATCATCCGCGCGGATATAGGCTTCGTCTGAATAGTTGGCGTTGACATTGGCAATCCAATTTTCAGTCGGTTGCCACGTTGCCCCTGCATTCACGGTCCAATTTGGTGCGCCAGGAAATTCATTCCCGGCAAAGTCCAGCCTCTCATCGCCGCGATTGACGAAGAACTCATCAAACTCCGTTTTTGAGTATCCAATCGAACCATAGAAATCGAGCGTGTCGGAGGCGATATAATTGGTTTCAATTTCAAAACCGTAGACGTTCGATGCGCCAGCATTCTGAATCTCGGTGTCAAACACATTGATCGGATCCAGCAAAACGCGAACCTGTTGGTCGGTCCAATCAACATAGAAGACATTGGCATTCAATGTCAGCGCCTGGTCCATCCATTGGCTCCTCAGGGCCAGTTCATAGTTCCAGGTGAATTCTTGGTCGAACTGGAAGGCCGTCGCATTCGCGGCATTGATGCCCGTCCCGCCAGAGCGGTAGCCTCTCTGTATGGTGAAAGAGACGGAGCGATCGCGATCAAAATCATAGCCGACGCCAAGCTTGGGCAAGAATCCACCAAACTCATCCGCTTCGAAGCCGCAAGGCGGTTGTGTGATGCCATCCACACAGGGCGGCGTATTGGACGCCTGCACTTCATCCGCGATAATACCATTGATGACCGCATAAATCGGTCCAAGCGGGTCGGTTGGTCCGCTCGCCATAGGCAGGGTTGTGGCGAGGCTAATATTCGTTTCGCTGCCATTAGATTGGTTTTCAACATCGTATCGGAAGCCTGCATAAAGCGTCCATTTGTCGTCAACCTCCCAAGATCCGTCGGCATAAATCGCCCAGGTTTCAATCGTCTGGGTCAGCGTTCCGGATGAGTTCAGGAAGGTAGGCTGCGCATATTGCGAGATAATGAATTGTTGTGTCAGGGGATCCAAAGGCACCGGGAAGGCCGGATCATTCAAAACCAGCCTGACCGGGTCGGTAATGTCGACCAAGAGTTGCCCATCATTGCGATTGTTTGGCGTGTCTTCTTCGGAGATGAAAAACCCGAACACCGCTTCAAGCGCATCCCCCTGATAAATCAAGCGGAGCTCTTGCTGCAAGGTCTCGGCAAGCTGATCTGAGGTCTGGATTGAAGGGTCTAAAGGGTCCCGATTGACGTCGAAAATAAACTCATAATCGACTTCATTCCAGCCGGTGAGCGAGGTCACGGACCAGTTTTCATTGATCTCATAATCGATCACGGCTGTCGCAATATCGATGACCGTCTCATAGCGCGTCGATGTGTTGAGCGGTAGCTCGCGCGTTTCTTCTGGGTCTGGAACAGAAAGCGTATTGAAGGAATCCCCATCGCTGGATTCCTGCTGACTGTAAGACAGGACCACTTCCAGTCCGGGGATCGCATTTGGTTCGACGAGCAATTTGCCGCGAAAGCTCTGGGTTTCGATCGGGTCGGCTGGCTCGTTCAAGACCGGGTTGAAGGTAAACCCATCTGACTCAGAGGTTTCCGCCGCCAACCGGAAAGCAACCTGGTCGGCAATGATCGGACCGCCAATGGCGGCAGCGAAGCTGGTGCGTTCTTCCTCAGTGGTGTAGATCGCGCGGCTACGACCATTCCAGTCATAGGTCGGATCCGCCGTGTTGACGATAATCGCTCCAGCCAAGGATGCACGCCCCTGTAGAGTCGATTGCGGACCGCGTAGGATTTCAACTTGCGAAATGTCCCAAATCTCAGTGGGGGCGCCAAACAGCGCCGTTCGCGGCAAGGCCACGCCGTCAACATAAATGGTCGCGAGATTGCCTTGCCCCGCTCCGGATACGCTGGTGCTATTGACACCGCGAATGGTGAAGTTCGACCCGTCGAGCGTCGTGATGTTGGCGGTTCGCTCAATCGCATCGACCAAGTCGAGGATGTTCTCGCGTTCAATTTCGATATCCGTGATGACTTCAACGCTGGCTTGCGTGTCCTGCAGACTACGCGCAATCTTTTGGCCCGTAACAGTGATAGTGCCGAGCGTGCGTTCATTTTCATCCGCTGAGGCGAGCACGACCGGCTCTGCGGCCGCCTCATCCTCTTGCGCTGCCGCAAACGGCGCAGCAACCATAATGAATGCGCTAGACGCCCCCAAGAGTCTTGATTTCAACATTTCCTACCCTCAATAATGAAAATCATTCGCAACGCACGCGTATATGGGAATGGTCGATAAATGGAAGCGTAAATCGCACCCAGACCCGACGGAATCGACTCCGACGATCGCACCCGGCGGCGCGCTCAAGATCAGAACGCCATCAATGCGGTCGCATGCGCAAACCCAGTTTTTCGAACTGCCGCCAGCGCTGCTGGCGCGTGCGACTCAGGTTCGGGCTCAATTTGAAATGGAATCAGGTGCGGCTTACCAAGTGTCCTGGTCGCTTCCAGGCCGCAAGGAGCGCTAAGCGCTGCGCATGTTGAGGGATTGGACAGCCCCGGCTGACATCACCTAAGCGCGAACCGCCCCGTGAGAGATTTCCGTCAAACCCCCATTTCCAATGCCGTCTGGCGTGTTAAAAGACGGCGGCTGCATCTATTTTCTATAGTCAAAGGAATGATCCATGTTTATCGCGATGAACCGTTTCAAGATTGCACACGGTCAAGAAGACGCATTCGAAACGATTTGGAAAACCCGAGAAACGCATCTCGATACCGTCCCTGGTTTCCGGGAGTTTCGACTGCTCAAGGGCCCAGAGCGCGAGGATCACACCCTCTATGCGTCACATACCATTTGGGCGTCGCAAGACGCGTTCTTGAACTGGACAAAGTCCGAGGCGTTCCGAGCGGCACATAAAAATGCCGGCAATAATAAAGGCGTCTATCTCGGTCACCCAGAGTTCGAAGGGTTCGAGCCGGTTATGGAGCAGATCGCCACAGCCGACGCATGAGCCTCACCGTCAAGGATCGGCTTCGCGCGCAATTCGCGCAGAACCAGAATGGCTTTCTAGAATGGATTGCGCGTGACAATGGGTTGTCGACCCTCGACGTTGTAGAATTGCTCCCCGAACCCACCCGCACCATTCTCGGATCTGAGCGCTTGCCGGACGTGTTGGAGGACCTGACGCACTGGGGCGAGCTCTTCATAATCGTTCAAACAGGGTCGATCGTGGCCGAGATCGTCTCACATATGCCGTCGGCCAGCGTCGCGCGCGGGCACTATAATTTCGCTGGTGGTCATCCATTTGGCGGGCACCTGCGCCAAGACGCCTGCAAACACATCGTGTTTATCGAACGCATGCGGGGGGAACGTCTATCGAAGTCCTTGCAGCTTTTTGACGTGGCGGGCGAGAGCATTTTGAAAGTCTTCGTGCGCCGCGATGAGGCGCGCGAGCTGCTGGCCCACCAAGTTGCGCGCTTTGACGCGTTGAAGGGCCGTCTCGTCGCCTAAGTCAAGGCATATGGTGCGTCGAGCTCAAACACGGTTTGGATGCGCTGCGGGGTTAAAAGCGTTTGCGCCGCACCGATCGCTTCGACCGCGCCGTTTTTAAACAACCAAACATCGTCTGCATACTCTTTGACCAGGTGCAGATCGTGCAGCACCGCGATGATACCCCAACCTTGCGCTTTTAACTCCCGCAGCTGCCGCATCAAGGAAATCTGGTATTTCAAATCGAGCGCTGCAGTCGGCTCATCGAGGAAAAGCCATCGCGTCCCGCCATCGTCTGGCACATCCCAGACTTGCGCCAAAGCGCGCGCAATATCGACGCGCTTTCGTTCCCCGCCGGACAGCGTAAGATAGTTACGTTCCGCCAAATGGGTCACATCCATCAGGCGCAAAGCTTCGTTCACGATCTCTAAGTCAACTTGCCGGGTCGTTAGCCCAAGGTGCGGCGCGCGCCCCATTGAGACAACTTCGTAAGACTGGAAGGGAAAGGTCAGAGCGCTCGCTTGCGACACCACAGCCCGCTGGCGTGCCAAAACACCCCGATCAATGCTGCGAATGTCTTGCCCCTCCAGTTCGGCATGACCACGGTCCGGTTTAAGGGACCCGGTTAAAACCGATAAGGCGGTGGTTTTACCAGCACCATTCGGGCCACAAAACGCAGTAAAACAAGCCGGTCGGCAATTGCCCGTTGCGTCAGCTAGGATTGCCCTTCCGCCGCGAATGACGCTCGCATTTTCAAGCCGCGCGACCATTATCCGAGCCCGCTAACCTGTTTGTCTCTGAGCAGCAACCAGAAGAAGAAAGGTGCGCCGATCGCCGCCGTGACGACCCCTAAAGGTAGCTCCGCTGGCGCCACTGAGAGACGTGCAATCAGATCCGAAAACAGAACCAAAGCGGCGCCAAGCAGCGCCGACCCAGGCAGGACAAAACGATGGTCGGGACCGGTAATCAACCTCACAAGATGCGGGACAACCAGCCCGACAAAATTAATCACACCGCATACAGCCGTGGCTGCGCCAACGCCGAGCGCGGTTAAGAAAGCGGCTTTGCGCTTGGTCGCCTCAACGTTTATGCCAAGGGTCTCCGCGTCTGCCTCGCCGAGCAGCAGACAGTTGAGCGGGCGCGCCAGCGTCATCAACCCGGCAATCGAAATCAGCATGAACAATGCCGCAGGCAATACCCGGTCCCATACCGCCCCGCCGAGGGATCCGAGGGTCCAGAACGTCAAGTCTCGCAATTGTGCATCATCGGCAAGAAAGGTGAAATAGCCAATCCCCGATGCCGCCACAGCATTCGCCGCCACCCCGGCCAGCAGCATGGTCGCAACGACCACGCGGCCATCAAACACGGAGACACGATAAATGATCGCGACCGTGGCCAAGGAGCCGAGAAAGGCAAAAATCGGCAAACCAAACGCGCCCAAGAATGCAAGGATTGGCGCCAAAAGCGTCCCACCGAGCACAATCACTGCAATCGCCGCCAGGGCGCCGCCGGATGACACCCCAATCAGCCCGGGATCGGCCAGCGGGTTGCGGAAAAACCCTTGCATTGCGGCGCCAGCAACGCCGAGGGTCGCGCCCACGAGCGCGCCCAGCAAGGAGCGCGGAGCGCGGATATTTTCGATCACGCCGGTCTTCACCCGCGAAACGTCTTCGCCATCGCCAATCCCGATCCAGCTCAAGGCGACAGACATAAACTCACCGAGCGTGATTTTGAGGGGTCCGACCAAAACGCCAATCGCCATGCCCAGCACCGCCAAGACGGCGGCACCCATCAAAACCAAAACACCAATCCGTTCGCGATTGGTGCTAAGGTCTGAGCTGGAAGGTGTGGAGGTGGCTAGCGAACTAGCTTCCATTTGCAGCCATGTTTTCTTTGATTTCGGTGGCCAAATCCGCCGCCGCATCAGGCGTACGCGGCCCAAACTGCATCACGCGGGCAGCATCGACCAGAAACACATTGCCGGTCTGTGCCGCCGTTGTCAGCGACAAAGCCGGGTGATCGATAATCTTCTCCTTGCCGCCCAACTGGACGGCGTTATGGGCCATGGCGAGGATGATATCTGGATCAGCCGCAACGGCAGCCTCCAGGGAGAGCGGCTTATATCCGGAATAGCCATCAAAGAGGTTGATGCCGCCAATCATTTCAATCACGCCATGCGCCGCGGTATCGACGCCAGCCGCTTGAGCGGCTCCATCGCCCACGGAGGTAAAGAACAGAACCGTTGGTTCAAAGTCGAGCGCCTCGATTTTCGCAGAGGCCGCCGCCCAACTGGCCTCGACCTTTGCAACCAGTTCTTCACCGTCTTCCTCAACGCCAAGTGCGGCCGCAATAGTGCGTGTTTTTTCATAGGTAGCGTCGATTGAATAGGCCGTATCCATTTCGACCATTTCGACCCCTGACGCGCGCAATTGCTCGACGGCGCCCATTGGCCCTGCAGCGCCGCTAACAATAATGATATCCGGTTCGACGGAGAGCACGCCCTCAGCCGAGAGCTGTCGGACATAACCGACTTTTGGCAGCGTCAGCGCCTCCAATGGAAACAGGCTGGTTGTGTCGACCGCGACGATTTTATCGCCCAATCCGAGCTCATAAATCACCTCCGTCACGTCACCGCCGACCGATACAATCCGGTCCTGCGCGAGCGCCAAGGGGGTTGTCGACAGAGCGGCAACGCTGAGCGCCGCGATTTTCTGAATAAAAGTCATCGTCAATTCCGTTCTTTGTCCTCAGGTCGTGAGAATGAGACCAATTCGCAAAAAATATATCACAAAAGGGCGTCAAGGACAGGGCTGATCGATCGTTTTTGTGTGACAAGTTTGCTTAAATCGGGGACGTCGCATCAGCGATCAGGGGCAATGCCGCAGAACTAGGCCAGTTTGCGGCTCCGCCACCACAGGCCCAATAGCTCGAACAGCATGCCGGGCATGGTCCATTTGATCCCCTCATTCTCGATCGACCATGGGCCATTGGGGGTGTCGATCGTCACGCCGATGGAAGACGGGCCGTTGGTTAACTCAGCGTCTATTCCAAGCTTTCGAAATACGGCATTGATCGCGTCGGCTTGCGGGTTTGCAAGCCGGAAATCGGTCAGTTGACAGACCGGCGCGGCGTCTGACTCGCGGGCCGGACGTTTGACCCATTCGATGACATTTGGGCGTTCCGACATGAACCCAGGGCCGATATAGCCGCGCCAGTAGCTCGCTTGCGCCGTCTCGCCGCCATCAATATTGACGGCTTCGACGCGCTCAAGCTTGGCTTTGTGCTGTTGCACCTGGGCTTGAAAACCAGCAAAATCCTCGACGGCGATATACCAGAACAAAAGCCGCGGGACCGAGAGTGTTTTTAAAAGCGCCGCGAAGGGCTGAAACTTCGTATAGGCCGGATTGGGTCCAATGATCTCGAGGAAGGAGTTCTCACCAATCGCAAGACTGCCGCTCCAGTACCATTGGCCCGGCTCTGGGTCGTGCAAGTCCACTCGGGCGCCGGTCTTCGCTCCGACCCATTTCACGCCGGCTTTAGTGTCCGCGACACCCAAGCCGATATGATCCAGCTGAAAGCCGTGGCTGCGTGTGATAATCATAGTCATCGTGTGCGTCTCGGTCTTCACCGAACCCGATATTAGGTCTGCGCGCAGATGCGCTCAAGGTTTTTGATAGCCGGTTCGAACTGACTCATCATCGACTTGAAGCCGGCGCGAACCTTTGGGTCATTCATGTGCTGTGGAATATCGCGGCCTGGATTGAGCCGCGCTCGGGCGCTCCAATCGGCGAGTTCACTCACCGACCGGCGGGCCGCCTCAACCGGCAAGCCGACCCGCATAATGTTTAGAAACCCGCGCATGTCCCCGGTTCGCGGTAGCGGCGGACAGAGACGGTTTTTCTCTACCAAATCCAGGTCCAAAGTTTCCACACAGGCGATCAGAGCAGCGCTCCAAGGCGCGACGCCGCGAGTGGTGAAAAACAGATTGATTTTGCCCTCCTCAAATATGGTCGTCGCCGGAGTCGAACTTAGGCCCGGGGCGGTGCAATCAACAAATACACGGCCGGGATTAGACCCGATCTCCCCGTCCTTCAGAACGACTTTGGAGTCCGAGATCGACGTCACATAGCCTTTGCGAACAATGTGCTCGATCTCTCTGAACGATGCCAATTCCGGCCGAGAGACGGTTGCGCCGCGATTCACAATTGCCGATTCCGACGGATCAATTCGGAACATCATACCCTGCGCTTCCATCCGCAAGGCATAGTCCTCAGGACTGCTCGCAACCGCGGCTGTTTGCATTGCCGCCGCCGCCATTTCGATCATATTGCCTGACATTTCCCGCGGCTGGGCATAGGTGCGGTCGGTCATCCAGACATCGCGCGGCCGTATCCAGGTGATCTCGCTCGGCGCCACGCCCTGCTTGAGCAACCAGAAGCAGACATCCATACCGGTTTTACCAGCGCCCAGAATCGTAAATCCTTTCGGCTGCGCTATGTCCACCAACTCATTTGGAGTCACCACGCAAACGCCGGGGTCCGCGTGAAAAGAGGGTGTGTGACGCGACGGGATGGTCGATTGCGTCACTGTTGCATCGACCAAAGCGCGGCGCACAGCAATGTGCGTTTGCCGGCCGCTGAGGTTTGAGCGAATGACATACTCGCCGTCTTGCTCGCCGAGATAGTTGCAGGCGGCGCGGAAGTCGATGCGGCCGCTGGGCAGGAAGGATTCATCCAAAACCTGCCGATAATAGTATTGGAGCTCTGCAGCGCCGGCGCGTTCATACATGCCGGCATTGATACCTGTCGTATCAATCCGGTCTTGCCCCAATGGGCGCGAGTTGACGCCATAATACGCTGAGGGCTGATGAAGTTCGACGAAGGGGTAAGCGTCGACCCAGTGCCCTCCTGGTTGCGCGCGGCGATCGACCAGCACCATTTCATAGTCTGTTTCAGACAAAAGCGTATCGGCAAACGCCATGCCGGACGCGCCCGCTCCAATGATCAGATAGTCGGTCTCAATGCGGTCCATGTGAGAGCCTTGCTTGGCACAGATTGAAATGTAAGCCGGTTCGGAACTGTCAGCGCCCTCCGCACGCTGTGTTGGCATGCGGAGGGTTTCAATGTGATCTCAGCGACTATGCCGGGCATCGTCTGTGATCGCCTTTCATTCTAGATTACCAAGTCCTCGAAACCTCTACGAATAAGGATCGAGGATCACCCGGGAAATGTCCAGTCCGCGACAGGAACCCAGATTCGGCGTACTCTTCGTCTAAGAGGTTATCGACGCGCAGCAGCACATTATACTCATCCGTTTCCCAAATCACCGACGCATCAAAGGTCGTATACTCTTTGACCGTTTGACCCGAGAGACTGAGGCGTTCGCCAACATGATCGCCGCCAAATGCGAAAGCTGTATTGATCGCTGGAACCTGATAGCGGGTCCAGAATCCAAATGTGTTTTCCGGCGCATTGGCAAACCGGTCACCAACAGAATTGGTGAACCCGCGATTGCCGCCCGTGTTCAGCACTTCAGTGATACGCGTATCATTATAGGCGTAAGCCGCTGTCAGCACCCAGTTTGGGGTGAGGTCAGCGAAGAATTCGATCTCTAAGCCGTCACTGGTCACCTCGCCGACCGGCGCCAGCAGAGTCAGCCCGAAAGGATCATTGACAGGATCAATCGCATTGCCCGTATCCTGAATGATGTTCTCTCGAATGATCTGATAGACTGAAATTGAGCCTTGTACGCGGCCGTCAAACAGCTCCGCTTTGATCCCGCCTTCCGCGATTGTTCCCGTGACCGGTTCAAATGGCCCGCCTGACTCGAGAACCTGCTGGTTCGGTGACCCCTGCGGCGTGTAGGAATCAGCGTATTGCGCAAATAAGGAGATATTGTCCTGCGGCTTATAAATACCGCCGACACGGAACGAGGTATTGGTGTCCTCGTCATTACTATTATCGTCGTGCCGAAGCCCGCCGATCAGGGTAAATTGTCCGATCGTCGCCTCATTCAAGAGATATAGGCCGGTCGAGTCGACGCTTGAGGAGGCATCTCGTGGCGCGCCCCGGTCATAATTAAGGGGCTGGGTCGCACCATAATTCGACCCGTCTAAGAAGAGCGGGATAATGTCCGTCGGCAGCGACGTTCCAGTCAGGAACCTGGTGATAAAGTCTTGCGAAAGACGGGTCGTGAAAAAGATCCCCGTAAAGTCTTCCTCGAAATACTCGACCCCGACCAGCAGGCGGTTGTCGACCACGCCAAAATCGCGCGACCAGGTGAGGTTTGCGCCAAACGTGACTTGCTCCTCTTCACGCAACTGATCACGGAATTCACGCCCCACAAGGTCAATCGCACCATCGCCATCGCTGTCTACCAGCAGCCGCGGCTCATGATACTCTTGCTCTTGGCTGGCATCGGTGTAGCGGACGGTCGCATCCCAGGTCAGTTCCGTCCCGATATCGCCTTGCAGAATGGCCTGCAGGTTGGTCGACTCAAGGTCAAGGAAGTCGCTGACCTCATTATGATTCCACCGCCGGTCGGTTAGGAAATTGCCATTATCATTGACCGGCACGCCGCGCAGTCGGTTGCCATCCAGATCTTGCTCATAACGCGTCGCCTGCAAGATTAGATCTGCAAACGGCAATTCGAACGAAATGCCCGCATCATAGATTCGCGTACTGCTCGCCGTGTTGAAGCGTGGCGTTTCGCGATCTTCATAAAAGATGCCTGCCCGGCCCGCCGTACCGTCCATCGGCAGCGCGCCGGTGATTTCGCCAGAGACACCAATCCGCTCTTCGGTGCCGACAATGCCGCGCAGGTTTGCTGAGAATTCTTGCTCAGGCTTCTTCGTCACATAGTTGAACAGACCGCCCGGGGCGCCTTGCCCATAAAGCATCCCTGCTGGTCCTTTGAGAAAGTCGACGCGCTCAACATTGAATAGCTGCGGCACGCTGAAGCCGACATACGGATCCCCGCGTAGACCATCGAAGAAGATTTCTTCTTGCCGGAACCCCCGTGCAGTGACGCCGGCATAGCTGAAGAGACTAACCCCGGCGATATTGCGATAAATGTCCTGCGCGTCGCGCGCGCCTTGGTCGCGAATGAGATCGGCATTAATGGTGGTGATGATCTGCGTCGAGTTCAGAGGGTCTGTCGGCAGCTTACCTGTGCGGCTCTCGCCCACACGATAAAGTGCCTGTGCACGACCGGTCACAATCACTGTCTCTTGGCGCGCCTCCTCTTCTTCCTCTATAGTGGCCTCCTCTTGTCCCCAAGCCAAAGGCATGAGTGCACAGGCGAGCAAAATCGCCGTAGATGAACGCAGCATTCGAAATCCCCTAGTTTTAACGCTCGGGGATTTATCCTCACCGACCCATAGGAGTCAATGCGAATGATTATCAGTTGCACCCCTGTTTTTTTGGTCCTAGGGTCACGGCAACATTATAAAGGAGATAAAAATGAAGCCGATAATTCTGTCCGCGATTTCTGCAGGGGCGCTTACGGCACCAGCATTTGCACACGATCACCCGGTCCCACATACGCATGATCTGCCGTTTTGGGCGTTGGCGCTCGTTGGATTGGCTGCAGCCGCGTTCGGAACTTGGGCAACATTAAAATATCTTGCCTATTTGAGAGACAAATCGTAATGAATCGCCTGCAGTCTGGAGCCTCGCCCCATCCCTCACAACCCGCGTTTGATGCCCGCTGGAAGCGCCTCACGGTGCAAGCCAATGCGGATCTCAATGCCGGAGATCTTGAGGCGGCTGGGGCAGGTTATGACCAAGCCTATCAAGAGGCCCGGATAATTTTCGCAGAAGCCTGGAACGGATACGCCTTGGCGCAACCGCATGCCCCGCCTATGCTGATTGTCTCGGCGACCAATGCTGCCCAGCAGCGGCGCGCAAAGGGCAACCAGACGCAAGCAGAGGATCAAATTTTGGCGGCCATTCGCATCTTTACCGAAGCGATGACCAGCGCGAGAGCGCCGGATGTCTTGAAGCGCGGGTGTGCTGAACACTTACCGCGCCTGTTGACGCATGTCCCGCAGCGTCAAAGCGAGACACAATCAATGATCGACGAAGCAAAGTCGGCCGCCCTCGCCTATTGGAAAAAGTCGGCACACTGAAAAGGACCGACACGGAGAACACACTATGATTTACAGCATTCTTAATTATCTCGACCGCAAAGGTCTCATCCGCCACGCCTCTGCGCACTGTGACATTCCTTGCGGAATCTATGATCCAGGCCCCGCCTTGATTGCCGCGGTTTCAGTCGTACGCCTGATGGACATTGCCCATGACGGGGCGAGCGATGATCCGGTTGCTCTGGCCAATCTCCGCGCTCGCTGCACGCTGCGCAAAGAAGAAGAAGCAGAAAAGGTCAAACAGGAAATCCGCGTCATTTGGGGCGACTATTTCAAAGCGCCTTTGCTGGAAGCGCATCCAAATGTTCACGGGCTCGTGCATTCAATTATGCAGAAAGCAAGCGCCTGTAAGCAAGACGTCCACCGCGAAGATGGCCTGGCTTTGGTCGAACTGGTGAATGAGTTTGCGGAGCTCTTCTGGAAAACGAAATCGGTCGAAACGGTCCGCAAGACGTGTCCGTATCCACCACAGCTCAAACTCGTTTACCCGGTGCTGGCCGACTGAATGTTTGGTTGGACGCTCATCCGCGTCACCGGAGAAAGCATGCGCCCGGTATTAAGCCCGGGCGCATTTGCGCTGTTTAAACGGCAAGCGGCTTATCGAGACGGCGATGTGGTCTTGGTTGATCATCCGCGCTTTGGCCGCATTGTAAAACGCGCGATTGATGTCACCGCAGAGCGGCTATGGCTGGAGGGCGCAAATGCGCGTTCGGTCTCGCGCGAAAGCATCGGTCCAGTCGCGCGCGACTATATTCGCGGAAAGCTGGTCTATCAAATCGAGCGCGGAACCTAATATGACCCCGTCAATCACAGCCTCAGATTGGTCTACCGAACGCGGCGAAGCTTGGCGCGACCATATCGACCCGCTTGAAGCGATGCTGGCGCCCGTCGACGTACCTCTGGTTGAGGCTCTCGATTTAGATCGACCCTATCGGATCGCAGATATTGGCTGCGGCGGCGGCGAAACGAGTATCGCGATCGCACGCAACGCCTATCCCGGCAGCGCGGTCGAAGGGTTCGATATCTCGCCCGCCTTGATTGAGGCGGCAAAATCTAAGGAAATCTACGGCGCGGTGCCGATCCACTTTCATGTTGCGGACGCGGCACAACCGCTTGCCGAAACAGCGCCCTTTGATCGGCTAACCTCACGCTTTGGGATCATGTTTTTCCCAGACGAAGCCGCGGCGTTCGCCAACCTGGCGAAATGGTTGAAGCCGAAAGGCCGGTTCGCTTTTGCCGTCTGGGGACCGCCAGCCGACAATCCCTGGATGTCGAGCATTCGCACCGTGCTGAGCGACCATATTGTATTGCCAACGCCGGAGCCTGGCGCGCCTGGCCCCTTCCGTTATCAAAATGTGGATACGCTTTTGACACTGCTTCGAGACGCAGGCTTTACCAATCTCAACGCCTCGAGTTGGCGCGCACCACTCTTGCTCGGCGGGGGCATGGATACCGCGGCGGCGGTCGACTTTGCACTCGCAGCATTTTCGATCGGACAACAGCTGGATCAAAGCGACCAGAACACCGCCAATGCCGCACGCTCTGATCTTGCCGCCCTATTCTCACAATATGTCGAGGCGGGTCATGTCCGCATGCAGTCACACGTTCATATCGTTACTGGTATGGGCGCAGCCGGTTAAAGCCTGTCTCTAAGAGCAGCCCAGCGTTCGACTTGCTCAGCCTTCATATCGCCGCTCAATTCACGCGCGACAAAGATTTTAAACATGGGCTCGCCGGCGCCGTCATAGAAGTGGATTGAGCGCGAATTTCGATTTTGAAAGTGACGTTCGATAAAAGCGATATGCTGGCAGGCATGCTCTTCGATATGACCGCCAAATCCACCCTGTCCAAAGAAATGATAATAACCGTCTTTCAGAAAAACCTGAGGCATCTCCACCGACATGCCCGTGATGACGGCATTGCCTTCGGTGATGAATAGGATCGCGCCCCAGTCCCCAACATCCGTCAGGAGGTCGAGCATTTGTTCGCCC
Source organism: Pseudomonadota bacterium (assembly GCA_039191105.1). Lineage (GTDB taxonomy): Bacteria > Pseudomonadota > Alphaproteobacteria > Caulobacterales > Hyphomonadaceae > Henriciella. The sequence continues at coordinate 2,180 of JBCCXW010000049.1, read as the reverse complement.
GCTACGATTTTGACATTTTCTTCGGGCAAATGCCGAACGAGGTCGAGCGTGGACATGCGGTACTCTTTTGCCAGGCGTTCCAAAAAGCCGTCAAAGTGCTTCAGGCGGTCTTTTACCGGCTCAAGAGTTTGAGTGTCTGCAGCCATGCTATCCTCCAATCGCGTATCGTCGCGGTTTAGTGAAACGGGCGCCCCAAATACCAATATCCCATGGTCGAGACAGCACTCTTAGGGAGCCCGCAATCTTTCATCAGAGCGTGCCGGATATATTTCACCGCACTCCCTTCAGCCGCGACCCAAGCATAAAATGGCCCGCTTGTCTCTGCTGCCGGGTCCCACATGCGCTCATGAGACGCCACCGATTTGTCCAAACCGTGCAAGTGTTTCAGCCGGGTGAGCTCTGGCAATTGCGAATAGCCCAGCGCTTGTTTGAGTTTTGAGCCGGGTGCACCGCCATCTCGGGTCAACCATGTGATTTGATTGGCAACCTCTCCGGCGGCGGCATCATCGCCCGCCCGTGGCACTTCCACAAAGCAATCCACAGACGTCACCGTTTGCGGCAGATCTCGCATAATGTTCGAGATCGCTGGCAGCGCGGTTTCGTCGCCCATAATCAGCAAGCGCGACACATTCTCTGGCGGACGCCATTCATAGCCGATCGGTTGTCCCTTAAACGCCCCATTCGGGATGGCAATTTGCAGCATATCTTCTGGCCGGGCCTGAAACGCCCACGCCGAGGCCGGACCATCCACACCATGATCGACAAAATCCACCTCTAGTTCGCCTTTTTCAGGACGTGCATACCGCACCGTATAAGAGCGCCGGGCCGGACGCTGAGCCGCTTCAAGGGCTTGCCAAGCCGCATTCCAATTCGTCGCGGGGAGCAAAGGCGCCGTGTATCCCGGTTCAGGCAAGTACAGTTTGACCCGCTGGTCAGGTCCCCAACTGGTAAATGCGAAACCATCCTGGCTGGCAAAGGTGATGCGAATAAAGGACGGGGACAGACGCGCGCGCCGCACGACTTTAAACGTCATCAACAGATAAGCCGAGTCTGGGAACTGCGCTTCAGGTTCGGTCTTCGATTCGATCAATGCATTGACGCTAGGCATTCTGCACCAGCCGCAAATAAGGGCTTTCGCTAGCCCCCGAGAGAGCCGGTAAGTCCTGATATTCAGGGCTTTCGATAATCATATTCCGCGCTGAAAAAAAGCGGGCGAGATCTGAAACGATATCGACTTCGTCGCCGTGAGGGGGACGCGCTAAGAGCCAAGTCAAGTGCGCGCGGGCCTGCGCATAGGCGCCGTGCTGCATGGATGACAGGGCGCTCAGCAGCGACGCCTCGTCATGAGTGAACCGCGTCGCATTGGGGAGGGTCAGCTCCAGACGTCTCTGTCCGCTGGTCCCAAGGCACTCGGCAAGCCGCATCAAACATCCTAGCACGCGCGCCCCGGTCTCGTCGCCAAACACCTCTTTGAATAAGTTGAGCAAGCAACAGCAGCGCGTTTGTCCGAAGGCGCAGGCCCGAAAACCGAACGTTGCAATCTGAGCGCCGGGTCCGAGATCCACAAGCGTCTTGTTCGGCACGAGACTAGAGTTCATTCTTGCGATCCTGTGTTTTTGGGATTGGGCTGCAACATGTTGCTCAAGGTCTGGGAGGAATAATGCTGCCGAGAGGTTGGCGCCGGAAAACAAGAACGCCAAACATGTTACAGCCCAAATCGGTCATATGGCTTGGCGCAGCCGCGGCGAGGTCAAATGCTCAATCTGATCTTCCAACCAGTCACGGTGAAGATCGATCTGCTCCAATCGACAAGGCTCGCAAGCGCCTTCGCCAATTAAATCTCTGCGCCAGGCTTCGAGCTCTGTCAGCTGTCGCTCCAACCAGGCGACGGTGTCCGCGTGCGTCCCAAGCATGTGGTGCTCCCTGTATCGATGGCACAACCCCTACACACATGCGAATGATTTGCAAGTGCAAAAAGTAAATCGCTGATACGGATGCGTCAAATTGGAGCGATGATCGGTGCAGAGCGCGCCCAGTATGCTAGGGCTCGAGCTCAACCCGTCGCGCCGTGTTCGCCTCTACCTCTTCCCGGGTTAGCCAAAGCGTGCGGAACCTGCCTTCGGCCAGCATGTGCAATTGATCACTATAGTGAGGCGTGCCGTCTTGGCGTGAATTGCCAT
>JBCCXW010000048.1:0-23488 GCA_039191105.1 Pseudomonadota bacterium | reverse complement strand
ATGGTGGATGAGATAGCTGAGGACCTTATATTCGTGCGCGGTGAGCTTGATGGGCTCGCCATTCACCGTGGCGCGAGCGGCGCGTGTATCGAGACGCAAAGCTCCGGCTTCGATCGCCGCAACCGCATGACCTGAAGCGCGCCGCAACAAAGCCCGCAATCGTGCCAAGACTTCTTCGGTGTAAAACGGCTTGGTCACATAGTCGTCTGCGCCAGCATCAAAGCCAGCAACTTTCTCGCTCCAACGATCGCGCGCTGTCAAAATCATCACCGGAAATGTCTTCCCATCCTCGCGCCAGCGTTCGAGGATGGTCACGCCATCCATTTTTGGCAGCCCAAGATCGAGGATCACGGCATCATATGGCTCGGTATCGCCGAGGAAGTGTCCATCCTCACCATCCGCAGCTAAATCGACAGCATAGCCCGCATGGGTGAGGGCATCCGCCAATTGCCGACGTAAATCGGCTTCATCTTCGACAATCAGAATTCTCATAGCTCTAGTTTGACCTTACTGATTGGACCGTCCCGTCCTTCGCATCGACGGTCACATAGATGTTTTCTCCGTCGCGCGTTTTCAAATGAAATCGATAAACCGTCCGATTGCTGCGCGTGAAGGGCCCGAATACTTCAACATATTCGGCACGCATATCGCGTTCTAACTGTTTCCGGAGTTCAGAAGTCGATTTCAGCCCTTGGTTTTCCCGCGCTTTGCGGGCATCGTCCGACGTAAACGAATTGCCCCACTGGCCCTGGGGAAAGGCCGGCAGCGTAGACATCATGGTCATCGCAAGCACCAAAGATAAAATAGTCTTCCTCATTACACTCGCGATATGCCCCGCAGCCTCTGAATGGTTAGTGAATATTCGATGAGGATTTCAGTCATCCACGTTGTCGATTGGCCCATTCTTTCAATCCAGGATCTTTCATATTGTCCACCACAATCTCTAAGCGCGCGTAAAGATGGCCTGGTTTTCCTGGTATTTGTACGCCTTTGCCGCGCAATCGCAGCACAGCGCCAGAGTTGCTGCCCTCCGGCACTTTAAGCGCAATCGGCCCCATCGGCGTGGTGACGTCGATTTGCCCCCCCAATACAGCCAGATGCAACGGCACCGGCACAGTCATCCGAATGTCGTCCCCATCGCGGGTCCAAACGGGGTGGGGACGAACAACCAATTCCAAAATCGCGTCGCCAGGCGGGCCGCCTGAACTCGATGATTTGCCCTGGCTTTTCAGTCGCAAAGACTGTCCCGTCTCAACGCCCGCAGGGATGGAAATATTCAATGCCCGACCATCCGCCATCTTCATTTCGCGCTTCGCGCCTCGCACCGAGTCCTCGAACGCGATTTCCACCCGGTAGCGCATGTCAGAGCCTTTACTTGGTCCCGGGCGACGTCGCCCGCCACCGAACATGCCTGACAAAATATCATCAAAAGGATCGCTTTGTGACCCAGACGCCGATCTCGAAAACCCGCTAAAGCCATGCGCCCCGGAGCGTGCCGAGCTGGTAAACCCTTTTGGATTTCCATCTGCATCGATATCGCCGCGGTCATACTGGGCCCGCTTTTGCGCATCGCCCAGCAATTCGTAAGCGGCTGAAGCGGCTTTAAATTTCTCTGCTTTCGCAGCATCCCCCGGATGCAGATCGGGGTGCGTTTCTTTGGCTTTGCGTTTGTAAGCGCGACGGATCTCATCAGCGCTCGCAGAGCGCGCGACACCTAATTCACTGTACGGATCTTTGCTCATCGGCTCGGTGGTTCACGGACGTTCGTGACATCACTTAATCGCGCAAGTGGTATATGCAAACCCATACAAAGCCGTTTCGACAGTTCGCGGCGCTGGGACTTAAGGCGCAAACGTAAACAGCAGCGGCGCGGCGTCACCAGCTTGCCAGAATTGCTCGATTTGCCAGAGTTCAGGTGCAATTGGCACATGGATCAGTCGGTCATTCGCAAGCACGCAGCGCGCACCCAATGGCGCGGATGCGATGACAGAGCCGTTCAAACCCCGCCGCAATCGACTGAGCCGCCAACGGTCGGCAGCAATCAGCTCCGCGATTTGCCATCCAATCAATTCCCAGCCTGCGCTCGTTTCAACCAACAGCCGGTTTGCGCCGGCTAAGACGCTCTGCTCAGGCGCCGACTCAAGACGGCCAAACGGCATTTCGAGCTTGATTGTATTTGTCTCATCCCATGTCTCGGATGGTCCGGTCGCGAGCGGCGCTGACAATTGCCCAATCCCCGCCGGCTCATTGACGACGGCAGCCGTCCGCAAAACCACTGGATCAGGACCCGACTTAACCGCGACAGCGGCTGGCCAGGGATCGCTTGTCACGGCAATCCAGACACCTGGCTCCGGTGGGCTCTGCAGGGCTGCGCTTGCGATTAAGACGAGCTCGGGCGAGGCGAACACGGTTGCGGGCTCCGCAAGCTGAGGGGGCGACACCGAAAGCTGTTGAGCCTGAAATGGTGGCTGCGCGCCGAGCTCTAAATGCTGGACCAGGCCGTCCCGTTCAATCCGCGTGATCTGCCACGTGCGATCGCGGTAAGAGACAGGATCGGCAATCTCCAAAGCTCCGCTTGCGCCCGGTGGTAAAGCTAGACGCAAAGTGTGCATTTGCTGAGCTTGGGCAAACAGATTTTCTGCGATGAGGCGCGCTTGAGCCTCGCCGAGGACCAATGGGAGGGCCGAACGGACAATAAACGTGCGATCCGCTGATGGCGACCGCGTCTCGACCAATGCCGGTTGGTACTGAAAATCGCTCGAAATGTAGCTCAGAGACACGCCCGCCGGCTGTTTATCGAGCAATGGCCAGGTTTCTTCGATCCCCTCATCAACTGTCGGCAGAGCATCGAGATCGATCTGAACGGCGTGCGTCTGTTCAATGGCCATAAGCTGTCCATGGGAGTCTCGGATGGCGAAATTATAAGCCGTAATCAAAGGCTGCAAAGCCGATGCCAGCGACGTGATCCCGTCCACTGCAAAGCCTTCTACCACCCCATTGAGCGATCCCGCCTGGAGATTGACGTCCGCATCTTTTGCGAGCGTCTCGACGACTTCCGACAGCTCGATCAATCCGGTGCGACCGTTCAACCAGTGCCCGACGAACCAATTCGGTCCGTCGCTCCAGATCGCCTCGCGGGCGGGAAAATCCGGCCATGGCCGAGCGTCCCACGCCCAAGCCAGAACTTGCTCGATTTCCGGCTGAGAGCGCCAAAACGGAACCGCGACAGCGAGGGCCCGACGCTGGATCAAATCATCGCGGACGCCGCTGGAATAGTTCGGCAAAGCGCTTTCACTGCTTTTCGGATCAATGAAAACGTTTGGCGCATTGGTCCCCTTATCGACGGCAGGAAAACCGATCTCAATAAAGCGAATGGGTTTTGATTGGGGTTGCCATTCCGTCGGCGTTTGACGACGCGTTCCGCCCGGCCGCTCATAATGATGCGCGCGCCACCAATTTCTCACATCCTTATCCCGGAAGATCCAATCTTCGCCATAACCGGTGTCTTTGATCGGCGTACGGGTTTGTGCGTCGCGCGCAGCGGTGCTGGCATAATACCAGTCATAAGCCTCACCACCGATCTGATTATGTTCGATATAATCGCGCGCATCATTGCCCGAGTAGCCCGCTCGGGCATCTGCGTGATCTAAGCCATCGCGCCAGTCTCCGCCGGGCGGGTACCAATCTATCCCGACAAAGTCGATCGCATCGCTTGCCCAAAGCGGATCAAGCGGAAAGAGAATATCATTGCTGCCATCGCCCGGCGCAAAGGCCCCATATTCCGTCCAGTTCGCCGCGTAAGAGACTTTGGTTTCGGAGCCCAAGATCGCTTTTGCCTCACGCGCAATTTCGATCAGTGCCTCCACAAACGGAAAACGTCCCTGATCATCACGAACTTGCGTCAGCGCGGACATTTCCGAGCCGATCAGAAACGTATCGACGCTACCTGCTGCGCGCGCAAGACGAGCATGGTGGAGGATGAAATGACGGAACCCGAAGCCGCCATCAGAACCGACAAAAGCCGCAATGTCGGCGCGGGCCTCAGCCGTTTTGTCCGCGCCAACGGTGATCCGCCCGCGCCATGGGAAAGCGGCTTGTTCCCCGCCTCCATAAGGATCAGGCAGGCCGTTCTTGGTTGGAACATCCATCATCAGAAACGGCGATAAGGTGACCCGTTTGCCCGCCGCTTTCAGCGCCGCAATGCCCTCTAAAACCGTTTGATCTGCCGGTGTCCCGCCAAAATTGGGGCGCCCATCCGTCTGCGAAATAAGATAGGCGCTGCCGCGGCTGATCCCACCAACGTCCCAAGCGTAGGGAACGGTCGGACGATCGCGGCGCTCCACGCCAGGACGCAGTCGACATTGGCCGGCGCGCAAATCATCGCCGAACCAAGACACCGTCAACGCCACATCCGCGACGTTTGGCAAATCCGATTGCAGTTGGTCTAAGCTGACAAGGAAATCAGCCGTGCCTCTAGAATTGTTCATGTTGATCGGACGTTCGATGCCCGGAAACCGGCGCTCTTTGACAATCGAAGTCGCGTAAACGAACTCTCCACTCGCCGGGATAATGTTCACCCCGGCAATGGCATCGACCAAACCAGCATCCGATCGCGTGCCGGCGCGCACCACTTCAAATGACAATTGCGGCAACCGGTTTCCATACGGATCGAGCGGCAGGTCTTCGAACACAATATAAGCGGTCCCGCGATATGCTGGCGCTTGCTCGGCGCCTTCTATGGCTTCGATCAGTGGGTCTGAGAGCTGCGTTTCGCTACCCGGATAGAGGCGCCAATTTAGATCATCAAGCGCGATCTCTTGACCGTTCGCCCAAACCCGATCGACCCGCGTGATGGGCCCTTGACAGAGCGCAACTGCGAAGCTCACCGAATAGCTGTAGTCGATATATTTGGGCCCGCCCTTCCCGGCGGAGCGCTCACGCCTTTTTTCGCGAAAACGCGATGCCCAAATGACCTGACCTGCGACACGCATGCGACCGAACACCAAGGGTAGACCGGCGCCTTCGCGGCTCTCCATAAGATGCAGTGACTTGATCCTTGGGCTCTGCGTGGGTGTGAGCTGGGCCGCATCAATGGCCCGGCCAGCGAGGGCCCCCAATCCTTGCCCTAGAGCCGCGCCGGAGAGCGTTTGCCCGAAAATGCTGAAGCCGTTCGGAAGAAGCGCGCCGCCAAGGGCTCCGCCGACTTGCGATAATACAATTTCACCCACCGGGATCTCCTATAAAAAAAGACCGATCAGATCGCTGATCGGTCCTTCGAACAAAAATGGCATGAAGGCGCTAGAGATCACTGCCCCCCCATAGGACCGAATAGGCCTCGCAATGAATGAGAACGCTGCCATAGTCCGAGAGGTTAATCCCAGCTGGCACTTCATATTCTTGAACGCCTCTGGTTTTCTTCAGAACGCCGATGTTAACAGATCCATTGACCGCGTTCTTGCCTGTTGCATTGGCGACGGAGCTTGGCGACAGGAAGACTTTAAGATCGGGACCATTCGCGGCGCGAAAGTCTTCGTCGAACGCGATAAAGGTCTTACCGTCCCGCTCAACCACCGACCAGGACCCCTTCAGGCGCTTCGATTTACGAACAAAGTCTCCCGATGTGGCATGGTCTACTGTCTGAGTTAGACTTGCCTCGATTTGCGTTTGCGCCGTGGCCGGGGCGCATGCGGCCATACCGGTCAGGCCGATGGCCAATGCTGCGAATAGTGTGTGTGCGAATTTCATTTTCTTGCTCCTCTTAGGTCGTGTTCTGGTCCACCCGGACACGACCCAATTAGAGACCGGCGCGAACAAGTGCCAATCACCCTCATTCACAGCCTTGTGCGTCGCGCGTGAGCGCGATGCCTGGAAATGCGAACGCGGCCGCAATGCGTCGTTTCCACCATGGTACGAGGCGCGTTTCACAGACCGCGCGGCCCCAATATGCATGAATAATCCGATCGGCTTCTGACACGATCGCACAGTGTTTTACCGGATGGCCCAACCCCATCCGGAAGAGCAATACGTCACCCTGATCAGCATGCCCGATCGGGATTTCATGCAGATGCCTGCGCGCGGCCTCCAAGAGCGTTTCACGCGCCAGCACTTCAGCCCAATCCGGCGAATAAGGCGGCATGAGTTCTGGCTCTGGTCCGATCGTATCTCGCCACACGCCGCGAATGAGACCAAGACAATCGGCGCCCACACCGCGCCGACTGGCCTGGTGTCGATAAGGCGTGCCGAGCCAAGCACGGGCCGCCTCTATCACCTCCGCGCGCGTCATCTTTTACCGCCATCATTGCCGCTTGTCGCAGGGCCGGACAGGATGAAATCATTGCCCGGCAGATGCGGAAAGCCGCGAAAGTTGGCGGTGTTTTGATACGTGTCCCGGCACGTCTCAAAGCGTTGATCACAGGATCGCCCATTGGCCTCCACACCGCAGCGTTCATCGCCAAAGAGCGCATCACACTGGCTTTGAATCACGCGTCCAATCGGGCGTTCCAGATCCGCTTTCAAGGAGACCAACTCGGCCTCGAAGCGACCATTTCCCGAAACACCGATCTCGCCTAAATAACCACTCCATATGGGTAATGCCCCTAAGTCGGGGCGCTGCCAATCAACTTGGCAAACGTTCACACGGCACCCATTCCAGAGCCCGGCTTTTAGATCCTCTGCGGCAATCGCCGCATGAGACAGCGCACCAGCGGCGGCAGCGCGGCCGGGTTTCAGACCGATGCTCTGAACGAAGCGCCCCGCATTTACAGACGCGCCTGGCTCATATCCGACTTGGTCGACAATGAGACGCCGATCGTGATCGGTCAGTCGGACCTCAAATCCGTCCCGGCGAACCAGCCGCCAGCACAAACAAAGTGTTAGGGCTTCGCCGCTCAAACGGTCTCGCCATTGATCAGACAAAAGATACATTTGCCGTCCTCATAAGAGCTCAACCAGTGTCAGGCTGATGACGCGTCCGGCCGAAAACGCTTCGATCACACCTTGGATTTGATCGTTTCCGAAGCGCACCGCACAGTCGAATTGAAAGCCCGCCGTCACCGGCGCATCGATCGGCGGTGGTGTTTCGAAACGAACAATTCCCGTTTGATGATCAATGTCCCAACCCGTTAATTGCGGTTGGCCGCCAAGCCCGATCGACACGCTCCCCAAGACCGGTTTCTCGATTTTACGAGCATAATCCTCAAGATCCTTGACCAATTGAAATTGTGTCGCGGCGCCGTCACCAATGCCAATCACCTGATCCTCAAAAGCAGGTGACCGTCCGGCAGGCGCGCTCGAGGAATCCAGCGGATCGCGAAACCGAAATCCAAATAGCGGCCCACGTCGTGCTTCGAAAAAGCGGATCACTTCTTGCAGCTGCTCTAGGTTGGTGATGCCGCTGCCAATATCCCAACGCCGTCGCGAGCGCGACCATTTTGAGTTCCGGACCTCTTTGCCGCTGGCTAGCTTTATAATCTCCGTCGGCCATTGGGGACCGCCGCTTGCGCCGACAGCCAGGCGCATCGGGAACAGAGTATCGTGAAACCCGCTCATCCGTAACGCGCGCCTCGAGCCGCTGCCGCGGTGACCAAGCGCGCCACTGAACTGGCGGCCCCAATCATAGATTGCGTGTCGGTGCCTGCGCCGACCGACATGTTTAAGTTTACGATTTGCCCGCCCGATGACGCGCGCGATTGCGCGATGACGGCTTCCGCCGCAATACGCGCAAGATCTGCAAGCACACTCTCGGCCATACGGCGGAACTCTAACTCGCCGGACCGGGCCGCTTGGCCCAGTGCCCGCTCTATGCTCACCCCTGCTCGGCCAAAGGCTTGCTCTAAACTGACCGCGGCGTCTTGCACGGGGCCATCCGCAAAGCGCGATAAGACGTCTCCTGCACGCGCCAAGCTGTCTTCGATTTCATTCATCAGGATGCTCCTGCATAAGCGATTGTAATTGTGACCCCGAAAGGGATGTCGGCTGGAATGATGAGAGCCATCGCCACTCTCTGACGGAAAGCTGCCAAAACTCGCTGGGTGCAATGCCAATGAGGAGCGCCGCCCGCCACATATCAGCCCAAGGCAGCATGAAAGGCCTCTGCAACCGCTTTTGCTGCTTCACTCGGCAGCACAGTCTCAACCGAACAGGGGTTTCCGCCAGCCGCCAATAAGATTTCCAGCACCTGTTTGAGCTCGCCAGCCGATAGTCGCTTCAAGCGCGCCTGCAATGCCGCCAAAGAGTCGCAAGCGAAAGCTTGTTCAAGCCCAGCAAGTGCGCCCAAGGTTAAACAAAGCCGTCTCGCCTCGCCATCTATAGAGATTTCTACCTCTCCGCGCTGAGCGTTCATACCGCCGCCTGAAATTCAATTTTGCCGGCGCTTTCCAATGTCACCGACAACGTTGCTTCGCCATCATAGGCACCGCCCCAGCTGAGCTCCTGAATGTGAAACGGCCCGCGCAGCGCGCCCATGCTGGGAATGATCAACTGCCAGTCGCGGATCGACCCGCGAAAGAAGACATCACGCATAAGGTGATCGCTTTCGGCATCCTTCAACACTCCGCGCCCCTTGACTCGAGCGGTTTTGATCCCACCGCTTTCAATTAGCTCCCGCCACCCACCGGCACTATCTGCAGCGGTGGCATCAATGCTCTGTGCATTGAGCACAAACTCACTGCTGCGGATGCCTGCAAGGGTGACAAATCCTGGAGGCGTCTGTTCGTTGGAAAGCTTGATCAACACGTCTCGCCCGGCTTGTCCTGCCATTGTCAAAGCTCCTCTGTCAGAATGCGCACGCGCAAAATGCCCCGAAAAACCTGCGCCGATATACTGCGCAAGACATCGCTATAAGTCGGAAACACTAGGACGACGCGTTGGGTGCTCAGCGACAGCTCCATGCTCTCAAGCCCGCCACGTAGAGCACTGAGCAAGCCCTTCGCTTCGACCAAGCCGCCAAACCGCGACCGCGTTCCAAACTGCAAGCGGTGCTCGAAACTACGGGTTTCAGAACTGCTCACATCAAGCGTCTCGTGTCGTTCTAAAAGGCAATAAGGAAACGCAGCTGCAACCGTTTCGGCATCAAACAAGCGCGGCGGGCTTCCAAATTGAGTCCTGATTCCTTCATCGCGCCGCAGCGCCGCCAGAATCGCGCTGGCCAGTTCCGTATCGCCCTCCAATAAGGCGCTGTCAGCGCTCATAATCTGACCTCCTGCCGGGCGTCGAGGATGGCGCGCACATCCGCCGGCATGCCAATGCCTCGGTCGCTGTTTGAAGAGCCAATCGGCCGCGCAGAATACATCGCGCTCGTGAGCCTGAGCACGGCTTCCTTCAGGTCATCAGGGACGTCCGCTGCAGCGCCGAACCCAATCATCGCTTCAACGGTAAACTGATCGCCGGTTTGAAGAGACGGCAAAGAATATCCGCCCTTCAGCGACAACCGGTCATGCGCCGCGATAAACCGATCACTGTAATCGACGTTTCGTCCATCTGGCGAAACGTGTGTCGCCTGACGAAGACGGCTGACGGGAACAATCGGAAACCGCGCGCCGCCCTGTGTGAGACCTGCCGGCCAGCAGGACCAAGTGACCTGAACGAGCCGTGTCACCAAGGCAAGTCGTGCCGTCTGCTCGACCCGCGCGATGGATGCGGCGACCAGGTCGGTAATCAGGGAGTCTTCACCATCATGGCCAATGCGCAGATACGCTTTGGCTTCGGTCAAGGACACAGCCGGTTCAGCCGGCGGCGTGATAAGCGACAGGTTGGTCATCTGGGACCTCAAACAGGGATAAGGGATTGGGACGGCGCGCGGTTTTTTGCCGGCTTTTTTAGAACAGCATGACTTTGATCGCGTCGAAGTTCTGCACCCCGCCGCCGACCCGTTTCGTGGTGTAGAATAAGACATAAGGTTTGGCCGAGAAGGGATCGCGCAAGACCCGCGCACCTTGTCGATCCGTAATCAGATAGCCTTGCCGGAAGTCACCGAATGCGATGGCCGCCTGACCGCCGCCGATACCTGGCATATCTTCCATCTCCGTCACCGGATAGCCAAGCACAGTGGCAGCCTCACCCGCGACACCAGGCGCCCACAAATATCGCCCCTCACTATCTTCAAGTTTGCGGACAGCGGCGGCGGTTTGCCGGTTCATAACGAAACGACCATTGACCCGAAACTGAGCCTTTGGCGCATAAATCAGATCGATCAGCTGATCGCCGGCATCGGCCTGTGAAAAATCGCCTTCGACCGAGCCGATCTGACCCCAGGAATATGATGCGTCATTGACGATCTGATATTCCAGCAGGCCTTTCGGTTTGTTATTGCCATCACCGGAAATGAATGATGCGCTCTCTTGCAAGCTAAAGGCGGTCTGAACCTCGTCAGCAAGCCACTCGTCGACATCGGCATAGGCATCTTCTAAGAGCGTTTGGGTTGCCGCAGGCATTGCGTAAAGTTCCCCTGCCGGGAACTCTAACAGTGAAAGGCCTGCCGTTGATGTTTGCGCCCGGCTGTCGGTCTCTCCGGCCCATTGAGCGCCGACGCCAAGTGAAATGGGCTTGCGGTAAACACCGGCAGACGTCTGCCGCACCGATGCGATCTGGCGCATTGGCGAAGATTGCATAAGTCTCGCTTCGATCATGCGATCCAGTTCGGGCGGCGCGATGTATCCACCTTGCTGGTCACTTGTTGTGGATAAAGCCTTCGTATCGAGCTGTGCCAAGCCGCTCTCGTCTCCGCTGCGCAGATAACGGGCCCAAGCGTCATTGTGACCGTCGGGGTCCGGCGGCGTCACGCCGTCCATTGGGCGCGCGGATTTGAGGCTCAACGCATCTAATCGTTTATCGAGTTTCCGCAGTTTCTCGGTGAGCAAAGGGTCGCCGACGCCTTTGGCCTCAATTTCAGCCAGTCGGTCATCATTAGCTTGTTTGTAAGCCTCAAACGTCGCCATAATCTCCGCGCCGATTGCCTTCGCGCTGGCATTCATGGCTTTCACTTCTTTGGTCATTTCTTCTCCTATTGATCCAGTCCAGACATCACCCGAAAACGCGCCGGACCGAGCATCGGCTCAGCGACCAGCGACACTTCGATCAGGTCAATTTTCATCAATGTTCGTCCGGCCGAGGGTCGCAGGGTCCAAACCTGCGGACGAAACCCAATCGACAATCCATCTAGGCCCTTGCGAACCAGTCCTTTCGCCCGTGCATTCTCGATCAGTCCGCAGACAAACAAACCGCGACCATCTTCGACCATGCGAACCCAATGGCCGATCTTGGCCCGCGGGTGATGTTGCAACAGCATCGGGATGGTGCGTCCGTTAAGACCGCTCGCAAACGCGCCAGCCCGGACACAGTCTCCCGCCGCATCTTCAACGCCAAACAGCGACGCATACCCTTCGATCAAAACCGAAGCCGATTTTGGCAGGCTGTAGGCTGCGGCGGTCACAGGCGTTCGACCTTGGTTTCGATGCGATCAAGCTGTAGCCGTACCGCTTCAAGTTGGGCTTCGACGCGGGCCAGCCGCTCGGCCACCGGCCGCGCCTCTTCCACTTGCTGCTCCAATGCATCGATGCGGGCTGCTGCCGCACCGGCCCATAATAAAGCGCCGGCAGATTACGCGGCGATTGCGACAATTACGGCGAGACTGATTTTGCGTTCCACTTTAAGATAAGCCCAACAGCGCACGTTTTTCTTCGCGAGATAAAAAGTCTGCCGCCGAGACCCTCGCCCACAAGGCTTCACGCTCGGCAGCGAAGGCGGGCGCTTGTTCGAGGTCAGCTTCGATCGTGACGCCATCAAAGCGGCCACGCATCCAGACGGTGAGCGCGTTTGCCGTTTTCTGCACCAGCGGTAAAATCGTCAATCGCCAAAAGGCAAGATGCGCTTCTTTGTAAGTCGCGTAAGTATTGTCACCCGGAATGCCCAAAAGCATTGGCGGCACGCCGAAGGCGAGTGCGATCTCGCGCGCTGCGGCGTGACGTGTCGCGGTAAAGTCCATTTCAACGGGCGACAGACTCATTGGCTGCCAATCGAGCCCGCCTTCCAAGAGCAGCGGACGGCCTGCATTGGATGCCCCGGCATGTTCTGTACTTAATTGCTGTTTAAGGCGTTCGAAATGGTCATCGCTCAACCGCCCACCATCTTTGCCATACATCAGCGCGCCCGATGGCCGTGCGGCATTATCAATCAAGGCCTTTGCCCAAGCCGCAGCGCCATTGTGGACGTCGAGCGATTTGCGGGCCGCAGCCAGCGGAGACAGTCCGTAAACGCCGTCCGTTGGGTGATAGAGTTTGAGATGGAGCACCGGCGACCAACCATCTGGCGCATGCGCCAGCGTGCGTTCACCCCGGGGTTGTTTCACCGTATACCCGATCAGCTGCCCATCGCGATTGTGTCGGACGCCAACCCTATCAACGGGCAACCCAAACAACCCGCGCGGCCGCGCGTCACCGGTTAATGTGACCGCCTCGATCCATGCATTACCGGTCACCTGCAAATCGGTATAGACGCGCTCTAAGAGCGCTTGGCCCGACTCATCCGGTGACGGCTCCCGTAGCAATTCGAGCACCGATGGATCGCTTGCTTTAAACGCAATTGACGCTGCGGCTTCTGCGATCATACGCGTGCATCGGTAAGCAATTGCATTGCCAATATAGCCATCGCGGACGAGCGCGGCGGGGTCCGATCGCCCCCAAGCAGCACTCGGCAATTGCGCCAGCGCCACAAGGGGCGGTGCACTCTTTGTTTCTGACTTTGACCAAGGCAGCTTCATCGCGCTTTTTCGAGGCCTCCTACACGTCTCAACGCTAAGGAAACTACTGCCGTTAGAGCCCCGCCGAATTCGTTTCCAATTTCTTAAGGTTTTTCAGGCGATTTGATAGGGAGAGAGCTATTCAGATCCCCGCTTTGGAGGATCTTTGGGTAAATTAACAAGCGCATTCTTGCGAAGACTGAGAGGAGCGTCATGCTCGGACGTGTGATTTCTGTTGCCAACTCCAAAGGCGGCGTTGGGAAAACGACGACAACTGTCTCACTGGCGGAGGCGTATGCGTCTGAGGGCTATAAAACGCTGGTCGTGGACCTTGATAGCCAAGCCAATGCGTCACTGCTGATCTATGGCGAAAACGGCGATGAGCGGCTTTATGCAGCCATTCATAACTATACCAATGTCTCCGACTATTTGCGCGAAAACTTCCTCGGAGAACGCTTCGCGCATATGACAAAGTTCATCGTGCCGAATGCCAGCGATGTCGTCTTTAAGGAGAAACCCCTCGACTTGTCGCTTGTGCCCGCAACCCCAGGCCTGCGCCGGGCTGAACGCGAGCTGATCTACACGCTGACCGAACAAGGCTACTCTATGACCGCCATTGAGGGCCGCGTCGGCCTTCGCCTCCGGCAAGACATGGCTGATCTGCGCAAACAGTTCGATATTGTGATTTGCGATTGTCCGCCGGGCATCTCGGCGATGACGGAAGCGACGTTGTCTGCGTCCGACCTGATCATTGTGCCGACCATTCCCGACTTTATGTCAACGCTCGGCTTAGACCTGTTTACGGGCGATATCATTGAAAGCCTCAAAAAGCGTGGCCTCAGCAATCGTCCTGTTGTCCTGCCGACAAAATTTGATGGGTCGCCGCATCAAAGCATTGTACTGGAAGCGATGCGCGACGGCGCGTCTGACCCCGACAGTGAGTACGATATCTTCCAGACCGTCATTCCCCAAAAGCCAGAATTCGCCGCGAACCCAGTGGAGCTCGGTGCAAACCCGACCCTGGCACAGAAATGGCCAGGGGATGCCCTCGCGACCGTTCACATGTTATACCAAGAAGTACAGGCACGTCTGGCAGCAAACTCCACCAACGCGGCAGCATAGTTTATGATTTCAGCAGCATCCGGTCGCACAGCGCTTTCAGCGATTATCGCGAACGAGACACTGTTTCCGCGGGTCAAAGACACTGATCTTGCAGCTGCGGCGAGGAAACTCACACGCAAGCAAATCATCGCTGCAGGGCTCACCCGGGATGACTTGCTCGCGATCAAAACCGCGATCGGCGCAGACGTCTTCGACGGCGCCCTTCACGAACTTAGTCCGCACCATATTAAGCTGTTGGCCAAACGCCTGGACCCTACGGCGCCTGAAATTGAAGTGAATACGGGCAGTTCGGCGCTCGCTCATATTCAACAGATTTTGTCAGATCACGCACCTAACGAGCCATCCACGCCTGCGGAACCGGATTCGGCGCCAACCCAGAAAAACAAATATCTCGGCCGCAAGGCCTTTCGCACCGGGCGTTAAAGGCCGCGAATCCGCGGTGCTCCGCGACCATCGAGCATGAGCGCCGTGACCGCCCAAACCATGGCATCTACCCGGTCCGGAGAATGGCGCATATCGTCCGTGCCGAACAGGCACATTTCATCTTCTAACGCGGACAAAGAACCGACATGCGCGACCCTGCCGCGATTGTAGAGCGCTGCAACCGGTGTCGCACGCGCGAGCTTGCCAAGACGCGCATGGACCAAGTCTATCTGGGTCCGGCAGCCGGCCGTCTCCAGCACAGTGCGAAGCATTTCACCGCCTTGATTGGCTTCCGCGACAATGCGGCTTGCGCCGTGCAAGCTGGCCAGAGCCCGCGCCCGCGATGCCCAATCGGCAGGCGACATCCCGCGTACCGATGCATCGGCGAGGATAAAGCACTTATCTTCGAATCCTGGCGCACGCGCGCGCCCGGCAGCAATCATCCCGCACGCATCGGAGTGCCGGTGGCTGGTGACGGGAGGATCGATGGCGATGACAATATCGTCGAAGTCCGTCGGGGCTATTGAAACGCGATCGCGGTCAAGGTCGCTGCGCCGCCACAGAGCGCCCTCTGCGTCTTCTAGCAATTCGCCGCCAAGTTCTTGCCGCTCTAATTGCGTGCCTGCGTATTCGGCGTGCATTTGGCTGACAAAGCCGGGGGCCAGGTTGGCTTGGTTGTCTTCGGTCGCGCTATGCGTGACGATGGCGTCGCTCGAGATCAAGCGCCGAACAAGCGGCACAGGCTTCGGAGTCGTCGTTGCCACACATCTGGGATCACGCCCAAGCCGCAACGCCAATTGAAGATTGTTCCACACCGCCTCGCCCTGCGACCAAACCGCAATTTCATCGCACCAGGCCCCGTCAAATTGCGGACCGCGCAGACTGTCTGCGTCCTCGGCAGAAAAGATCAATCCGACGGCGCCATTCGGCCATTCCAAACGCCGACGCGAAACATTGAAAACAGGGCGCTGCGCGACCAAAGGCTCAATGCTCCGAATGCCCGATGGACCTTCAATCATGACCTCTCGGACATCGCTCAGCGTTGGGCCGATAAGCGCAATCCGGCGATAGTGACCGTGCAGAGCCGAAAAGCGGGTCCACTCCGCCCCGGCGCGCGTTTTTCCGGCGCCGCGCCCGCCGATAAAAGCCAGGTGCGCCAATCACCGATCGGCGGTCGCTGCGCGGCGCGGGCCATCGCCAGAAACGGAAACTGGCGCAGCAAGAGGGCTTGCCGTCGATCAAGCTCTTTTCCTCGTATGAATTGCGGGTCATGCCAGGCCGTCCAACCCAGCCCAGCGCCCCCGGAAACCGTCGCCATACCGGGTTTTAACCGCCCTGAAAAAGGGTCGGGTTTTACAACAAGAAATGCAGCTAATTATCTGTAATTTGTGATAAAATTATCAGATAGAAATCTGACTCCCAGGTCAAAGACCGCGTTCTAGTCGGTCTCTAAGGCGACCAAGACGTCACCTTCTCCAACTTGGGCGCGGATCTCGGTCGAGATTGAAGCGACAATACCATCGCGCGGCGCGGTCAGCGTATGCTCCATCTTCATCGCTTCCATTAAAGCCACCGCCTGCCCCGCTGAGACAGCGTCACCCACGGACACCCGAACATCAATAATGGTCCCCGGCATCGGCGCCTTTACGAAGTCTCCACCCGCGATGGCTTCTGCTTCCGACTCGAAGTCGGGCACTTCGACCAAAACACTGTCGCCGCCCGTCGTGACAGCAAATCGGCGCGGAGATAAATCGGTGACCAGTGGCAGCGAGAGATCCGGCTCAACCTGATATTCGCTTGGATCAAGCCAATCTATGTCGTCGCCCACCGCAATAGCGGTCTTTGTGACCGGCGCCGCATTCATGCGCCAGCCATCCCGTTCACTCCATGGATCAATCCCGGTGTCGCCCATTAGCACATCGCAAACCGCTAATACGGATGCATGTTGGTGCGCGGCCGGTGGCGCCGTTAGCGCAGCGCCTTGCTCTTCAATCCAATTAACGTGATGCGCCCCCTCAATAAACGCTTCTGACGCGGCGCAGCGGCGCAAAAAACCAACATTGCTGGGCACACCGACCAATTGAAGGTGTTCCAGCGTCTCGACAAGTCGCTCATTCGCCGCCGTGCGATCAGGGCCCCAAATAACGAGTTTCGCGATCATGGAGTCGTATGCAGCCGGCACGCGGTCACCCGTCTCGAAACCTGTTTCCCAGCGCAGCCACTCCGTTTCTGTCTTGGCGAGCATGTCGAACGCGTCAATCAAACCTGCGCCCGGACGAAATCCATCGACGGGATCTTCGGCGCAAATTCGCGCTTCAATCGCATGTCCGAGCAATTGCAGATCTTTCTGTTTGGCCGGCAGTTTCTCGCCGCTCGCAACCCGCAATTGCCATTCGACCAAGTCTGTTCCAGTAACCATTTCGGTGACCGGGTGTTCGACCTGTAAGCGCGTGTTCATCTCCAAGAACCAGAATGTGTCCAGCGCCAACGGCTTTGAACCATCAACGATAAACTCAACCGTCCCAGCACCTCTGTATTTGACCGCCTTTGCAAGCTTCACTGCCGCGTCACACATTGCTTTGCGGACAGGCTCAGGCATTCCTGGCGCGGGCGCTTCTTCAATGACCTTTTGCCGACGCCTTTGCAGCGAGCAGTCACGTTCAAACAAATGCATGACCTGACCAGCCCCATCGCCGAAGACCTGCACTTCGATATGACGCGGCTGCGCGACCAGTTTTTCCAACATGACACGACCGTCGCCAAAGGCCGCTTCAGCTTCTCGAACAGCGCTTTCGAGCGCATCGGTGAGTTTTGTCGATGATGCGACCAGACGGATACCGCGTCCACCTCCACCGGCCACGGCTTTGATCAGAAGCGGATAGCCGATCCGCTCCGCTTCCTTTGATAAGCTGGCCGCGTCTCGTGCCGCTCCGCGATACCCTGGCAGAACGGGCACGCCGGCATCCTCGGCAATCTGTTTCGCGCGATCCTTCAAGCCCATGGCTTCGATGGTCTCGGGACTGGGTCCGACCCAGGTGAGACCCGCAGCTTCAACCTCCTGCGCAAAGACCGCATTTTCCGACAAAAACCCATAACCTGGATGTATGGCTTCAACATTTGCCGCCTTCGCCGCTTTGATCACCTCAGCGCCGTTTAAATAGCTCTCCGTCGCGGGCGCCGCGCCAATCCACACGGCTGCGTCTGCCTCGCGCACATGTTTCGCCCTGGCATCTGCATCCGAATAAACAGCGACCGTGCGGATCCCCATGGCGCGGCAGGTCCGGATAATGCGGCAGGCAATCTCGCCGCGATTTGCAATCAGTAGCGATGATATCATTTCGCTTTGTCCTCAGCAGCGTTTGGGCCATTGGCCGCCATTTAAGCTTGTCCGGTGCTCCCCTTATTGCCTAAGCTAGTGCGGCGGAAAGAGTAAGGGGAAATCAAATGGCTTACGCATCTGGAGTGCGGCTGAGCAGCCTAGCGGGGTTGGTCGGCGCAGCGGTTGGCGGCTATATTGGCTATTCGCAGGCCGCCGATGTCAGCGAGCTTACGCCCATCACAGGCGCTTTGATTCTGGGCGGTGTTGGCCTCGTCGCGGGCAGCGCAGGCGCCTTCATTTTGAAATCGCTGGTGCAATTCTTGATTTATGCGATCATGTTTGGCGTCGTGATTTTCGTCTTCCAAAACCAAATAGAAGCCTTGACCGGGATCAATCCGGTCGAAGCGACGACCGGCCTATTGCGGGACCTTGGACTGCCTGTCGGCGCGCTCCCGGGCGTCAACTGATTCAGTCGGCCCAATCGGGTTTTCGCTTATCGAGAAATGCCGCAAGCCCTTCTTTGCCTTCATCGCTTGTCCGCCGCGCTGCAATCCGTTTGGCCGTTTCTTTGCTCAGGGCAGCGCTGAAGGGCTCACCTGCGAAATCCAAGACGAGCCGCTTAGCATCGCGGATCGCGCCCGGCGCAGCGGCCATGGCGAGACGAGCGATCTGCTCTTCCATTTGCAACAGCGCTTCGGCGTCCGCGACCACGTATTGGACCAAACCGATCTTTTCGGCATAGTCGGCGTCAAATCCTTCCGCTGTCACAAACAAAGCCTTGGCGGCACGTGGACCGATTGAGTTGATGACGAAGGGGGAAATCGTCGCCGGTGTCAGGCCGAGCAGGACCTCGCTGAACTTGAACTTCGTGCCTTTGACAGCGACAGCGAGATCGCAAGCAGCCACTAGGCCTGCGCCCCCACCCATCGCAGCGCCCTGTACCAAAGCCAGGGTCATCTGTGGCAGTTCGGCCAGCTTGCGCAGCATCTCCGCCAAAGCCAGCGCATCTTTCTCATTGTCTTCCCGCGTCCAATGCTGGGCCGCTTTCATCCATTCAAGATCGGCCCCGGCGGAAAAGCTCTTACCCGCGCCGCGTAAGATCACCAAACGCAGTGTGTCCTGTTCTTCGAGCGTCTCGAGAGCATCTGTAAGTTCTTCAATCACTTGGCCGTTAAAGGCATTGTGCCGGTTCGGACGATTGAGGGTCAAAATCGCGATGCCTGCCTGCGTCGCATCAAGGTTTATGGTTTCATAAGCGCTCATGGTTTGGGCTCCGCATTTACGCTGCTTTGTAACCAAAACAACGCGATTGGCGACACTCTTTTGCAATTCGGATTAGCCCAAAAAAGAAACACCCACTGGCAAAGTGGGCGTTTCTAGAAGCAATGGCCGCACGGCAGGGGTTAGGTGGTGCGATCTTTTTCCGTTTTACCGTCTTTGGAGGATCCGGCTTTTTTCATTGCTCCTTCGAATTCAGCGAGCGAGAGCTCGCGATCATCGCCTGCGAGTTTGAGAAAGGCTTTGCTGGCATCTTCAGCGGAGTGTTTTCCGTTGGCGGTCTTGTACGATACATATTCAGCTTGGCTAATGATGCCGCTCGCATCGGCGTCGATTTTTTTGAAATAGTCGGCGGCTGAGCCCGCATGCGCGCTCATGAGCGTGCCGAATGCCAGTGTGCCTGCTGCGCACAAAACGAGTGTCCGTTCGATCATTTATCCCTCTCCTGTTTGGGCGAATTCTGCGCGCTTATCACTGCGCACTACACATGTAGCATATTCATATGTTACATGTGTAGTTAATTACTTGTCATGTCCTTTGGAAACCAAAAAAGGGCCCGCAAAAGCAGACCCTTTCTCGGCGCATACCGTGCCCGGTCAGAGACTACTTCATCGTCTCGGGCGCATCGTCCGCAGCGTCTTTTGCGGTCGCTAGGGCGGCTTCCATTTCAGCCAGTGAAATCAAGCCGCTCGCGTCTGAATCAATTTCGATGAACTGCACCATCGCGTCGGCCGTCGAGACCGAACCATCCGCGGTTTTCCAAGCGATAAACTCGCTCTCGGAGACAAATCCATCAGCATTGGTGTCGACGCTCGCAAATGCGACGTCTTCGCTGGCAGATGCACCGAAAGCGCAGAGTGCAGCAACACCAATAAGTGCAAAACGGGTCATATGAAGGCTCCTTGTTTGCTCGCCACTCGCTGTGGCATGACCTAATTTGCCCTGCGCTGACCGAAAAAACCCGTGACTCTTCAGAAACCTGGATGACGCGAGAGTCACGACATTTCCGACAGCTTCTGCGACTGGTTCAAACATTACGGGCGGCCGCACACGACCGACCGGCGGCCCCGACAGCGCCTTTCAGAAATGTAATTCGAAAAGCGCCGAAACGCTTGTTTTTTTACATACGGAACACCCCAAATCCCCGGTCTGGGAAGGGGGCATTTAAACTCGCTGAGAGGGCCAATCCGAGCACGCGGCGGGTATCGGCCGGATCGATGATACCATCATCCCAGAGCCGCGCCGTTGAGAAATATGGCGCGCCCTCACGCTCATATCGCTCGCGTATCGGCGCTTTGAACGCGTCTTCTGCTTCAGCGGACCAATCCTCCCCATTGCGCTCAATCCCATCGCGTTTGACCGTCGCCAGAACCGATGCGGCTTGTTCGCCGCCCATCACGGAAATGCGCGCGTTTGGCCACATAAACAGGAAGCGCGGACTATAGGCCCGCCCGCACATACCGTAATTTCCCGCCCCGAAAGATCCGCCCGTCACCAACGTCAATTTTGGGACCGAAGCGGTTGCGACGGCCGTCACCATTTTGGCGCCATCTTTCGCGATGCCGCCAGCTTCGTATTTTGACCCCACCATGAACCCCGTAATGTTTTGCAGGAAGAGCAGCGGAATGCGTCGCTGATCTGCAAGCTCAATGAAGTGCGCGGCTTTCTGAGCACTCTCGGAAAACAAGATCCCATTGTTTGCCAGGATCGCGATTGGCAATCCATAGAGTTTGCCAAAGCCACAGACCAGTGTTTCGCCATACAGCTTTTTGAACTCGTGGAAGTCCGAACCATCGACCAGCCGTGCGATGATTTCCCGCGCATCATAGGGTTCGCGCAGATCTTTCGGCACCAGACCGTGCAGTTCCGCCGGATCATAGCGCGGGTCCAGCGGATCAGTGAGGCCAACCGGCGCAGGCTTTGGCAAATGCAATGTCCGGACAATCGACCGAACAATCGCGAGCGCATGATCATCGCTTGCCGCATAGTGGTCCGCGACGCCGGACTTGCGAGCATGAACATCGGCACCGCCGAGATCCTCGGCAGAAATGACTTCGCCGGTCGCGGCTTTGACCAGTGGCGGTCCGCCTAAGAAAATTGTGCCTTGCTTGCGGACAATAATTGTCTCATCCGACATAGCTGGCACATAGGCCCCACCGGCAGTGCATGACCCCATAACCGCGGCAATTTGCGGAATGCCTTTAGCGCTCATATTGGCCTGATTGAAAAAGATCCGTCCAAAATGCTCGCGATCCGGGAAGATTTCCGACTGATGCGGCAGGTTAGCGCCGCCACTGTCGACCAGATAGATGCACGGCAATTGGTTCTCCAGCGCGATCTCTTGCGCACGCAGGTGCTTCTTGACCGTAATCGGGTAATAGGTACCGCCTTTTACGGTGGCGTCATTGCAAATGATAACGCATTCTCGCCCTTCAACACGTCCAATCCCGGTAATGATGCCAGCGCCAGGGGCTTCATCATCATACATTCCTAACGCTGCCAGCGCCCCGATCTCTAGAAAAGGGGTCGCCGGATCAAGGAGTTTTTCCACGCGGTCGCGGGGTAAAAGTTTCCCGCGCTCAACGTGCCGCGCGCGGGCCTTTTCGGAACCGCCCATCGCCACCTGAGCGGTCTTCTCGCGCAAGTCCTCCACCAGTGTCTGCATGGCGCGTCGATTGGCGGAGAATGCCGCGCTCGCGACATCAAGGCTGGACTTAATTACCGGCATATACAGCGCTCCTAACGGCTTTTTGTCTTGCCATAGCGAGCACGCCCTCACATGTCATCCCGAGCTTGTGCAGCGATGTGACCTAAATCTTTATCAAATTGCACCATAACTTGCATAAGACGCTAGGCCTGATCAGGGAGTTGCGAGAATGGGTATATTTGGTGGCTCGAGTTTGGACGTCGTTCCAGCCCTTGCCTCTATCAAGTTTCTTGAAGACGTTCCGCGGCGCGCCTTAAGAGCGGCGGGCAAAGAAGCGCGCTGGTTTTCGGTTCCGGCCGGTTGGCCATTGTTCCGCGCTGGCGAAGTCTCAGACTCCATTTTTTTCGTTTTGTCCGGTTCATTCGGCGCCTTCAAAGCTATGCGCGACGGTCGGAGCGAGTTTATGGGGCATATTCGCACCGGTGAGCCGGTTGGCGAAATGGCGATGTTCCAGGGTGGGATCGATATCGATGGCGACGGCGCACCGGACAATGTGCCCCACACATCGTCTGTATACGCATTGCGCGACAGCGAAGTCCTAGAGATTTCTCGCAAGGGGTTTGAGCGCTTGAGCGCTGCGGAACCAGAAATTCTGAACGCCATGATCCGCCTAATCTTATCGCGCTTGCAAGAAGGCAATCAACGCAATCGGCGCACGGCGCCAAAAGTCTTCGCACTCGTCGCGACATCGCCAACGATTGATTTAGAGCTCCGAGCCAGAGCCTTGAAAGCGTCACTGACGCGGCTGGGCGTCAAAGCGCGGATCGTTGATGAGCAAGAAGGCGATGATAAACCGCCCACGTTTTTCGATGCGCTTGAGGTGGAAACCGACGTCGTTATCTTGATCTCGACTTTAGGCGATAATGCTTGGTTTCGGCTTGCGATGCGTCAAGCGGACCGAATTTGGATTGTCGCGCGCGCCGACGCGAAACCGTCTTATCCGCTGTTTCCTGAAGAAAACTCGCCGGCGCAATCGCTAAAGCTCGTAGACGTCGTATTGCTGCACCATGGAACAGAACGGAAAGTCTGTCGGCCGGCCGATTGGATCAATGCGTCTGGCGGCGCCCGGGTCTTCCACTGGCACCAGGTTGACGGCGCGCATTGCGATCGCCTGGCAAGAACAATGGCAGGTCGCAGCGTTGGCATTGTCTTTTCAGGCGGCGGGGCGCGGGCGTATGCGCATATTGGCGTGGTCCGGGCAATGCGAGAGCTCGGCATCCCAATCGATTTTGCCGGCGGCGCGTCCATGGGCGCCGTCGTCGCCGGATGTGTCGCAATGGGATGGGACGATGATGAAATTGACCATCGCATCCGCAAAGGTTTTGTTGAAACCAATCCACTCAGCGATTGGAACATTCCAGTCGTTGGAATGGTCAAAGGCCGCCGTGTTGACGGACGCCTGAAAGAACATTTTGGCGAGGCCGAGATCGGCGATCTCGAAATGCCATTCTTTGCGGTTTCGACCAATCTCACAGATGGCGCGTTTCGGGTGCACCGGCAGGGTTTGCTGCGAAAAGCCTTGCGCGCCTCAATCGCGCTCCCCGGGATTTTGCCGCCTGTGATAGATCAAGGTGAAGTGCTTGTGGACGGGGCTGTGTTGAACAATTTCCCAACCGATGTGATGCGTGAGCTACAGCGCGGCTTCGTGGTGGGCTGCGATGTCGCGCGCGCTCCAGAAGGCCTCGATGCGAGCGAGTTTGTGAATCCGCCCGGTTTTTTTGGCTGGGTGGCGAAACATGGCTTTTCCACAGCTCCCCCGATCGCGGGACTGTTGATGCGCTCCGCAACGGTGAGCGTGAATCCCATCTCTGGTCGAGAACTGGTCGATATTTTAGTCCTGCCGGAGCTCAAAAACATCGAGCTGCGCGATTGGAAGGCTTATGACGTCGCCGTCGAGGCGGGTTAT
>JBCCXW010000047.1:0-23506 GCA_039191105.1 Pseudomonadota bacterium | reverse complement strand
AGCATTGGTGTAGGCGATCTTAAGCGGAAACAAAGTTTGCTGAGTGCGATCATAGAGGATGGTTGCCCGGTCTAAGAAGCGCCCGCGGCGCGTTTCATTGAACCAGGCCGATTGTACGTTGCTGGCGCGCTCCAGCCATCCAGTTGGTCGGAATCGCGCCATGCCAGCGTTGTTATATCCAGGCACCAGAGTGATATTGGTGTCCGATAACCCGGGATGGGTTTGATCCCAGGTTCCAATATGTTCGAGTTCAACCCCGTCGAGCGTGCTCAGACCCGTGATCAATCGCGGGAGCATCTCGCATGCTGAAACGGATAGGATCGAGCTTAGTGAAACTAAAAATAGTATTCGTTTAAATATTCGTGTCATATATAGTCTTAACACAAATATTTAAAATTAAATACAGGTCACTCCAAACGTTTAAACAGCATGGGGATTGCGGTGGCGGTCGCTTTCGCAACAAGTTTGCCGGCATCATCAAAGCACTCGGCTTCCATGAAGGCCGCTGAGCGCCCCATTTTTAAGATCCGCGCATCGACATGGGCGGGTCCCGGCATAAGGCGGCGTAGATAGGAGGTTTTCATTTCCAAGGTCGGCGCAGTCATTGTGACGTTTGAGGCGATAATGACACATGTGCTCATCGCCTCATCCATCATCGCGGCAATAAAACCGCCTTGCACCGCGCCTGTCGGATTGGCGAACATTTCCGGCACAGCGAAGTCCATGCGGATCCGCTGTCCCGCCTGATCGACCTCTGTCAGGCGCATGCCCAGCGTGTCTGAGCATGGCGGTCGTTTTTTGCTATTTTGAAACCGGGCCAGCATTTCGGCATCCGAAACGCGCGGTTTGTCGTGCGGTTCTGTCTCGGACATGGCTATTTGCGCCGAAACGCATCCAAGCTGACGACTGTGTCGGCGCTTTCCTCAGAGGTCTCATCGCCATCGCCTTTGCCTTGCTCAGGCGCTGGGTCAACAACGGTCTTGGCCTCATCGCTGGCGCTTTGTTTTTCAAAACTGACACCAAAGTTGACCGCCGGATCGACAAACCGGGTCATCGCAACAAACGGGATCGACAGATGTTGGGGAACGCGATTGAATTTGAGGACGATCTCAAAATGCCCGTCATGCACTTCGAGATCCCAATATTGATGCTGGATCACGATCGTCATTTCTTCGGGAAACTGTTCGATCAAGTGATCCGGCACTTTGACGCCAGGGGCTTTGGTGCGGAAGGTAACGTAAAAATGGTGGTCGCCGGGCGGTGCAGACCCTTTGGCGGCTTGACGAAGCGCCTCACGCACCACGCCCCTCATGGCCGCTTGGGTCAATGCCTCATACCCAATATAGTCGGTCATACCCGTCTCCCCGCTTAGAGGCCCTCATTAGCTCCCCGATTCTGGCGTCGCAATCGCGTTCATGCGACAGGCGAGCCCGATTCTTGATCTTCCCCAAGCGAGAAGCTTGTTCTGTTATCTCTGCCCAATCTGTAACATTTGCTGCACAATGAGCACGCTCTGGTCCCTCCGGTGGAGGCTTCTGTTGCCAGGCGCCTCCGGGCCCCGCCTAAGGCGCTGATGCCTTAGGAGTTAAAGCGGTTTTCCACGCACTGCGTTACGCAGCGAGCAGTTCACCTTCAGCAAAGTTGTCATTTGCAACTATTGTTGAGTGAGCTTCTAACGCAGCTCATGCGGGTGAAAGCCTCGTCTTTACACGTCCGTCGATCCTATTTCGCCCCCAAATGACCCCGCTGAAGGAAGAGGTCTTTGGTGGAGGCGCCGGGTACCGCCCCCGGGTCCGAACCGCTTATTACACGCGCGTTTATCACCATAGTTCGTTAGAACGGAACCAATATAAGCTCAGTTTCGTTAAGATAAAAGGTGCTAGTCCAGCGGTTCGATAATTACCTCGATGACGCCTTCGGTTCGCTCAAGCGCGGCCAATTCTGCCTCAAGAGCGCTCGAATGGATTTCGCGGGTCGTACGGACAACGGCCCCGGTCGCATCTGCGGTCAGAATGGTCAGGCGGAGCATGCGCTCGGTGCCATCCAGCACGCCATCGGCGGCGCGTACGGTGAGTTTGCCGACCTGGTAGACCCCTTTGCCGGTCAAATAGACGGTTTTTCCGGCCAGCTTAGCGCCGCTGAACAGCAAACCTGCGGTCGACGTAACGACACAGCCATAGAGCAGCAGGACGCAGAACGAAGCGGCGAATGGTTTTACCAAAATGCGGAGCCCTGGGCGAAATCGATCCAATGAACAATATCGCCCGGCGGCTTAACAGAGTGTGACGCTATAGCTTTCGAGGGTTCTGGGAAGACAGAAGTATAGGCTTATTTTATACGATAAGACTAATTGTAAAAATTCTATCTCAAGTTTAATAAAAGCGTATTATGTTTACTTTTTATTTGTTCCGGGGCGCTTCTAAACGCGAGTGTATTGAAATGGATAGAGTAAATATTGAAATGATGACGTCTCGTCGCTTGAAATGGTCGATGGGTCTTCTGGCGGCTTGCCTGTTTGGCGCGGCGGCATTCTCGGCGCCAGCGATGGCTCAAGTCGATGAAACCGAGGACGGGGTGAAGCTGATCGACTTTTGCTCTGACGTCGAGGGAGGCAAGTGTTATACGGTCAACATAAAGAACGCCTCGTCGGCCACGGTGATGTCGACGGTGATTGATCAAAACAGCACCGATGGCGCGTGCAGCAAAAGCTCTATTCGTGTCAAAGACAGCAATGTCGGGAATAATGCTGTACCGAATAAAGAAATCCGGGAGTACGTGCGGGCAACGCTCAACAGCGCCTGTGCCTATGAGGTGAAGTACAATGTCACAAACGGCTGTACGGGCGATACGCGTGCGCGTGTCAAAGCGGGCAAAACGCCGGCCACGATCGGGCTTGATAAGAATTGCGGGACGCTCAAGACCTACAAGAACTATGGCTAGACGCGCATGCTTGGTGTGTGGGGCTAGCTCCCCACATTTTCCAGTGTGCTAAGGGCCTCCTGAACGTGCTCAACAAACAGGCGCGCTTTCCCCCGCAGCTTGCCGCCGGTCCAAACAACGGAAAGCGGCAAGTCTGCCCCGCGCCATTCGGGCATGATGCGGACCAAATTTCCAGCCCGGACGTTCGAGCAAACAAGCCAATCCGGCCCGATAAAGATCCCGAGCCCGTCGACCGCAGCTTGCAAAAGCGTGTCGCCTGAGGACCCGCGAAAACGGCCATCCATCATAATGCGATGCTCTTCGCCCGTCTCGACGTGTTTGAGCGTCCATTGCTGACCTTGCAAGGATTGGCGAAAAACCAAACCCTGATGCTGTTTCAAACTGTCCGGGCAGGTCGGCGATCCGTGCGCTTCGATATATGATGGCGAGGCCCAGATGCCACGATATGCCATGAGCAAACGCTTGGCCATCAGCGCGCTATCGGTGAGTTCGCCCAGGCGAAAAGCCACATCGACGCCTTCTGTGACGAGGTCGGTATATGTATCATCCGTCATCAGATCCATGCGAATATGCGGATACTTGTCCAAAAAGGGGGCGACGGTTGGGGTGATGACCAGCTGAGCGAGCGAGTGCGGAGCGCTGACGCGCAACATGCCGACCGGCTCTTGATCGAGCCCTCTCGCCTCGGCTTCGGCCTCGTCGAACTCCGCTAAGATGTCTTGAGCGCGGCCATAGAAACGCTGCCCGGCCTCGGTGAGCGATAAGGCCCGGGTCGTGCGCAAAAACAGCTCCGCCCCGATTTGGTGCTCTAAGTCCTGGATGCGCCTTGAAACAGTGGGCTGCCCGATCGATAGGTCAGCGGCCGCACGCGAAAAACTGCCCGCATCGGCGACCCGCAAAAACAGTCTCATCGCATCAATTCGATCCATACCCCGCCGCTCCTATGCAAAAATTGCATGGGCTATATGGACGTTGGCTGAGTTCTGAAAAAGGGGGAAAGCGCCATTTATGCTCCATCGACGGTCGCCCCCCGTCCGCCGACCCCTGACTCAAGAAGGAGCCAAACATGGCCAATTTCACTTTGCACACATCAAGCACAGCGCCCGAGGGCGCGCGCGACTTCATCGCTGGCGTCGAGAAGAAAATGGGCTTTGTGCCCTCGCTTTACGCGGTCTTCGCGGAGAACCCCGCCGTGCTCAATGCCTATACCCAACTCTCCGATCAGTTTGGCAAGACGGGTCTGACCCCGCTTGAGCAACAAGTCGTCACGATCGCCGCGAGTGTCGAAAATGAGTGTCATTTCTGTGTCGCCGCGCACACCACGATTGCGGAAGGCGCTGGCCTTGATCTCAGTGTCATTGAAGCGGTGCGCGAAGATCGGGCGATCGATGACCCAAAACTCGAGGCTCTGCGTTTGTTCACCAAAAAAGTCGTTATTGATCGCGGCTTTGTTTCAGACACAGATGTCGATGCCTTCTTGCAGTCTGGCTATGATCGCGCAGCGGTGCTCGCGGTGATCGTTGGCGTCGCCCTGAAAGTCATTTCTAACTATACCAATCATGTCGCCGAGACGCCGGTCAATGATGCGTTCCAAAAGCATGCTTGGACACCGAAAGGTAAGCGCGAGACGGTTGCTGCTTAAGGGGCGAACGCCGCCGGCGCCTTTCGTGCGCGCTCGCAAGACCCCCCATCACCATTTAGGCCCTCATCCGACAATCTCTGTCTGGGTGGGGGCCTTTTTTGTGTTTTAGGTCGCGCCTCACAAATCGCTCACACCGACGTGACTGACCCTCACACAGTCGTGGTTCGTAAGTGAACGGCGAGGCGCGTAAGTAGAGCGCACACACCAAGGAGGGCGAAATGACCACGTACACCGAAACACTATCCGCAGACGCCAAAGCAATGGGCACGATCTCAAAACTGAAAACCTATGCGCCGCACGCTGTGGCGGGAATCGCATCGCTCGTTTTCCTCGACAGCCTGCGCTTTAAGTTCACCAATGCGCCTGAAACGCAAACGATTTTCGGCAAGCTCAATGACTGGGCCGCAAGCTTTGGTGCCGACGGCTTGTTCGCGCAAACCGGACTGTTCAGCCAATATGTGATCGGCACCGCCGAACTCGTCGCGGCGACGCTTTTGCTAATTGGCATCCTTCCGGCTTTTCGCCGACTTCAAGCAATCGGCGCCGTGATTGCGTTTGCCGTGATGAGCGGCGCGGTCAATTTCCATTTATGGACGCCGCTTGGCATCGACCCCAACAATGATGGCGGCGGTTTATTCTTCATGGCTGTCATTGTTTGGCTGACCTCGTTCGCCCTGATTTTGGTGCGCCGTCACGAATTGTTTGCGATTTTTCGCGGCCTCAAAGCCGCTCTGTTCCCGCAGCGTTCATAATCCCGACCGCATAGCTTTAAACGCCTACCCAGAGAGATTGAATCGATGAAACTCCGAACCCTGATCGCAGCGACGGTCATCGCCGCTGGCCCAATCGCCACAATGACACCCGCCGCTTATGCCGAGAAAGACCCGATCTATACTGGCCGCTTCTCAAATCTCGCGCTGCAAGGATACGATACTGTCGCTTACTTCACGGCCGGTGAGCCGACCAAGGGCAGCGCGGACTTCTCCACCACTTATGAGGGCGCAGAATTCCACTTTTCCAGCCAAGAGAATTTGACGCTTTTCTTAGCCGATCCGGCGAAATATGCCCCGCAATATGGCGGCTATTGCGCCTGGGCCGTTGCTCAAGACAAAACTGCCAAAGGCGATGCGCGCCGCTGGGCCATTGTCGATGGCAAACTCTATTTGAATTACAATAAGGGTATCCAGAAAAAATGGGATGCCGACCGGGCTGGGTTCATCACCAGCGCCGATGCGAATTGGCCGACAGTGCTCGAAAATTAGGGCTCTCTCCCTTTCTATGGCCCGCAGCAGCACTGCTCGCCAACCTCCCCCGCGTGGCTTCCCCTCCCACGCGGGGGTTTTCTTTTTAATGTTTTTCATGGCCGGTTAACGCTCCCTTTGAATTGATGACCGAGACTTCACACTCATGAAACGCGAAATCTGCTTGAACGCAGGCTGCGCGATTTCGCGATGTGAGACAGGAGGGACCTATGAGAACACTTGCAATGGCCATCACCCTTGCCAGCGCCACCACGCTGCCGACAGCGATGGCGCAATCGGATTTGTATTTAAATGGCGGGGTGTCGGTTTTCGATAGCGATGATGCGACCATCAACGCCCTCACCCTGCGCGGCGGTGTTGAGCTGCATCCGCTGTTGGGTGCAGAGTTTGAGACGTCCTATGGTCTCGGCGCGGAAGAGATCGATGAGTCGGATGGCGCGGAGGTTGAGCTCGAAACCCAGTTTGCTGGATTTGTCGTCGGTCGCTATCCGCTGACGCGGCGTTTAGATGTGCTCGGACGGGTGGGGTATTCGGTCGGCGAGCTGCAAACCTCAACGGCCGGTCTCTCATCTGACGCGGAAACAGATGGCTTCGCCTTTGGTCTTGGCAGTGAGTATATGATCACCGACAATTTCGGCATTCGTGGCGATTACACGCGGATCGAAGTCGATGATGACCAAATTGATGGTGGCATCAACGTGATCGCGATTGCGGGCGTACTGAAATTCGGGGATGTGCGTTAGGCCGCTTAGGCGTCGCGTTCAGCCCACGTTTTGAGAATATGGTGCGCCACAGCCATTGGCGGCGGTGCATAAATCTCAGGATGGGTGCCCGCCAAAACCTGGCGGGCTTCTGCTCGGGTGATCCACCGCGCCGCTTCCAGCTCATCCTGCTCCACCGAAATGTCCATGGTTTCCGCTTCCAGAATAATTCCGATCATCAGAGAAGAGGGGAACGGCCAGGGCTGACAGAACAAATACTCGGCTTTGGCCGGATCGGCGATGATCCCCGCCTCTTCTTTCAGTTCGCGTGCGGCGGCTTGTTCGACGGTTTCGCCGGGTTCGACAAACCCCGCCAGTGCGGACCAAAACCCGGCTGGCCAACTGGCTTGCCGCCCGAGCAGGCATTGATCCTCTTTCACCGCCAACATGATGGCCACTGGGTCCGTGCGGGGAAAGTGCTCCGCTCCACATGTGGCGCAGACCCGCTTCCACCCAGCTTCAGCGGGCGCTGATTCTGCTCCGCATCGCGAGCAAAACGGGTGGGTTCGGTGCCATTCCAAAATGCTGCGCGCGGTGGCCGCCAAATTGGCTTCCATCGGATTGAGACGGCTCGCAGCGGCCCGCATTTCTGTGAATTCCCCGGCGCCCTGCAAGAGCGATCCTTCAAGCTGAAAGCCTGCGCCTAAGCTGATTGCGAAAATAGGGGTTCCTGCCAAGTCTAGCCCCATGAAGACGCGTTCCTCAAGCGGCGCGAGGCGAGCAAATTCGGGTCCTAACCAGACGAGGTTCTCTCCATTCATGCTGACCAGCGGCACACCGGCTTGCATCAGAAAGACCAATACGTCTTCGCTGTTCATGGCGGCCTCAAGCCACATGTCATCAGTACGATAATGCGCCGCGCGATTGACCGGATGGCTGGCCAGCGGAATATCATTCGATGTCGTCAAATCAATGGCCTTATACTTTGATAAGCGGGAAATTTTACCGTTTTGAGGGGAGGTCCCCGCACCGCATTTCTGATCCCTAAGCGTCTCGGCGGGAATGTGCAAATGCGGGTCCCGAGCCATGCCCACCGTTCAACCTATTGTGCGGAAGCGTCTTGTCAAACAGGGATCCAATCGCGATATAACGCTCGGAGGCTGGCGGTGGACGAGCTCCTCGCCAACCGGGTCAGGTCGGGAACGAAGCAGCCCTAACGAGTTTTCCGCTCGGGTCACTGTCCAGTCTCCACTCCTCATTCCTGAGGGTCGCGCCGAATCTGACGTGCTCAGCGCTTGCCGCCACCCCCGAGTCCCTGCCATAACCGAGCGCAATGACTGATACGCCCCCACCGCCTGAAAACGAGCCGCGCGACGACGCGACCTTTTCGATGTTTGGTGAGGCCGAAATGGGGGGTATGAAGGATGAGGGATACCAAGTCCTCGCGCGCAAATACCGACCGCGCCTATTTTCCGATTTGATCGGCCAAGAGGCGATGGTGCGGACGCTGACCAATGCGTTCGAAACCGGGCGCGTGGCGCATGCGTTTATGCTGACCGGCGTGCGCGGGGTCGGCAAAACGACAACCGCTCGCCTGCTAGCGCGCGCACTCAACTATACCCGATCCGATCACGACGCCCCGAGCATGCGCCTCGATCCACCCGGCGATTTTTGCGCGGCAATTATGGCTGGCAATCATCCCGATGTGCTTGAGCTGGATGCGGCATCCCGGACGGGGGTCGCGGATATGCGGGACCTTTTAGACGGTGTGCGCTATGCGCCGGTCTCGGCCCGGAACAAAGTTTATATTATTGACGAAGTGCATATGCTCTCGACCGCTTCCTTCAATGCGCTGCTCAAGACATTGGAAGAACCACCAGCGCATGTGAAATTCATCTTCGCGACGACGGAGATCCGCAAAGTTCCGATTACGGTCCTGTCACGCTGCCAAAGGTTTGATTTGAAACGATTGGAAAGCGGTTTGCTGGCTGAGCATTTGGCCAAAATTGCTGAGCGCGAAAAGGCGCGCGTGTCGGAGGAAGGCCTCGCTCTGATCGCGCGCGCCGCCGAAGGTTCGGTGCGCGATGGTCTGTCCATTCTTGACCAAGCCATCGTTCAAGCGCTGGACGGAGCCGAAGTAACAGGGGCCCGGGTGCGGGACATGCTCGGCCTCGGCGATCGGTTGCGCTTATTGGATGCGTTCGAATTCGCCATTCAGGGGGAAGCCCAAAAAGCGGTCGACGAGGTGGCCGAACAGGTCCGCGCTGGTGCCGATCCTCTCATCGTCCTCAAAGATATGCTGGAAATCGCCGCTGACATTGCCACGGTCCAGGCGGCTGGCAACAATTATCGCTTGCCGGGACCAGCAGATTGGACCACGCGCACGCACGCTTTGGCCGCAGCGCTCACGCCCGCTCAAGCGCAGCGCAATTGGCAAATCTTGCTCTCCGGCTATCGCGATACGCAGACCGCGCCAGAGGCGCAAACCGCTTTGCGAATGGTGGTGTTGCGATTGGTTTCGGCGGCGCGGTTGCCGAGCCCCGAAGAAGCGGCTCGGATGCTCCGTGATGGCGGTTCACCAGGCGCCGCAAAGCCGTCTAGCGGAGCCGAGCCATCGGCCTCAGAACCAGGGGGCTCGCTCTTGCAATTGGTGCCGCCAAGCGCTCAAAAACTCGACAGCTTTCGCGATGTCCTAGATCATTTGGACACCCGTAAAGAGGCGCGTTTATGGGGGGAGGCTCGCAAATATATTCGCGCTGAGAACTTTAAACCTGGGCGATTGGTTTGCGCTGTTGATCCTGGGGCGCCGCGCGACTTGCTTCGACGTTTGACGGATTTTTTAGAATACGAAACGGATATTGATTGGGACATTCAACTTTCAGACTCAGCGGTCGAAACGCAGAAAGAGGCCGAGTCGCGCGAACGAACAGCACAGCTCGAAGCGGCCGCGCAACATCCGGACATCGCGGCGGCTTTGGCGGCCCTTCCGGGTGCGGAGATCGTCGATGTCGAGAACAGTCCAGGCCTTGATCCAATGACGCTGACCGACAATGTCGTGCCGATCAAGCGGAACTCAAAAGGCTAGGAGACGGGTGCCATGACCGACCTCTCGAAAATCATGCAGCAGGCCCAGCAAATGCAGGCAAAAATGCAAGAGGCACAGGCCAAAATCGAAGAGACCGAAGCCGAAGGCATTGCCGGCGCAGGTTTGGTGTCGGTGACGCTAAAAGGCAAAGGCGAATTGATGGCGATCAAAATCGATCCCAGTCTGCTTTCAGATGATGCCGAGATCATTGAAGACTTGGTCAAAGCCGCGCATCGCGAAGCCCGAAAAAACCTCGACCGGGCGATGGAAGATGCCATGAAGGAGGCGACAGCGGGATTTGGCGGGATGATGCCTGGATTTAAGCTGCCGTTCTAGCCGACTTTATCGTCTGTGTTTTCATCCGCCATCTGATATTCAGTTTCGCGCTCCGCGGCGATCAAGGCCCGGACCGCTTCGGTGTCATAGCCCATTTCCTCAAGCGCGCGGGCGGACATTTGTAAGCCCGCCTCAATCGCGTCCGGAATCACATAGGTCGCGCCAGCTTTATACAGCAACTGAGCATGATCGGCATCGCGGGCGCGGGCCAAAATCGGCACATCGGGTCGCGTCTGGCGGGTGGCTCTGACCATGGTTTCTGCGCCGCGCTCATCGTCCAACGTCACGACCACCATACCGGCATGCGAGAGGCCGGCTTTGTGCAGCACTTCTTCGCGCCCACCGTCGCCAAAATAGACCTGGCGACCTTTCGCGCGTTGCGTTGCGATGGTCGCAGGATTGGTGTCGAGCCCAACAATTTCAGCTTGCTCACGCTCGAGAATATGGGCGACCGCGCGGCCGACGCGGCCAAATCCGGCAACGATCACATGACCCTCAAGATCACTGTAATCATTGGGGAGCAGATCGCTGGAGGCTTTGGACGCGGCCTTTTTCGCCAGCCATTTGCCGGTTTGCCAACTGCCCGCAATGATCAGCATTGAGAGCGCGGCAATCGCGGTGACAATCGTGGAGGTGCTGGTCGCTACGGTCCCGGCAGCAATCCCAGCGCCAATAATCACAAAGGCAAACTCTCCGGCAGGCGCGAGCAATGAGGCGGTCTCGATCGAGACGCTGCGATTGCCAGAAAACACACGCAGTGCCGCATACGCAATCACCGCTTTGAGCGCCAACATCGCGAATAGCCCGCCCAACACGATCGGCCAGTTTTCGGCCACCACCGACAAGTCGATCGCCAGGCCGACGGTCAAAAAGAACAAGCCGAGCAAAAGGCCTTTAAATGGCTCAAGGTCGATTTCGGTTTGGTGCTTAAACTCCGTTTCGCCCAGCAACAATCCGGCCAAAAAGGCGCCGAGTGCCAGTGAGAGCCCGGCATTATAGGTGATCACAGACGCCCCAACCACGGTGAGCAATGTAATCGCCATCAAAAAGTCGCGGCCGCCCGCATCGACCGCAAGGCGAAACAATCGCCGTAAAAAGAACCGGCCGATCACGAAGATAACAAGCAGCGCCAGGGCGCCATTGAACAGCGCTTGCAATAGAACGGTGGCCAGATCTGACTCTCCGCGGCTTGCTGTGAAGCCGACAAAGATCAAGATCGGCGCAACCAGGATATCTTGAAATAAAAGCACGCCCAAAGCGCTGCGCCCCACTGGACTCGCGGCGCGTTTCTTTTCGATCAGAATCTGCATGACGATCGCGGTGGAAGATAAAGCGAGCGCCAATCCCACGATTGCCGCTTCTGTGGCAGGGAGCCCAAACAGGCTTAGGAGATACGCGATGGCGATCGCACTAAGGATGGCTTGCGTGGCGCCAACCCCAAACACGATCCGGCGCAGCGCCCAGAGCTTTTGAAAGGAGAGTTCGAGGCCAAGCAAAAACAGCAAGAACAAGACCCCCAATTCGGCGAACAAGGCCGCCGCAGAGGGGTCTGATATGGTGACATATTCCAGCAGCGGCGCCTGTTCGCTCAGCGCGCTAATCCCGCTCGGGCCGAGCGCAATGCCCGCCAGGATGAACCCGACCACCGCTGGTAATTTGACCGCCCGCAAAAGCGGCACAACCAGTCCGGCGGCCAAAAGGAAGACCAGAGCATCTTTGATCAGAAGATCTTGGCCTTCATGGCCCATGCGACGCTCCCTCGTGTCGTGACGTTTTCTTCATAGCTGCTCCACCGGGAAGCGGAAGAGGGTTGCGATCGGCGTGGTCGTAATTGTCGCGCTAAGCGTTTTCAAATGCGAGGGTGACGGCGCATATCGCCGCGACATTGGTTGCGGGCGGGCGCAAGTGTCAGGTGGGGAAACCATCATACTCTTTGTCTGGCGGCTGATGGGTGATGCAGATACCGGCAAGTAGGCCCTGCGGTGTGATGCTCTCTTGCCTCAGGCTCCGAGTCCCGCACATTACGCGGATGAGCAAATCATCCGCCGGTCCTGAAATTCAACGCATGATCGATTTGATTGCGCGCCTGCCGGGGCTTGGTCCGCGCTCGGCCCGGCGCGCCGCTTTGTTTTTGCTGAAGCGGCAAGATACCTTGCTTCGACCGATGGCTGAGGCCTTGGCCGATGCTGCCGATAAGATCGAGCAATGCCATGTTTGCGGTAACTACGACACGCTTCAGCCTTGCGCGGTTTGCCAAACGCCAGGGCGCGATGATGGTCTGATCTGCGTTGTTGAGGACGTTCCCGATCTCTGGGCCTTGGAACGCGCAGGGGCCTTTCGCGGGCGTTATCATGTGCTTGGCGGGGTGATGAGCGCGCTCGATGGGGTCGGCCCGGAAGATCTGACGATTGGTTTGCTCATTGACCGCGTTCAGCAGGGCGAGGTGCGCGAAGTCATCCTCGCGCTCAACGCCACGGTCGATGGTCAGACGACCGCGCACTATGTCGCCGAACGCTTAGAGGGACTGAATGTCGAGGTGACGAGGCTCGCCCATGGCGTCCCCGTCGGCGGCGAGCTTGATCACTTGGACGATGGCACCCTGGCCACAGCTTTGCGGTCGCGGCGCGGCGTTTAGCTCACTTTTTCGACCCGATAGACGACGCCATCGAGCATATTCGTGGCGACATAAATCGCATCCGGCGTCGAGATCACGTCCCGGAAGCCGGTTTGCAAATCGACCAATAGGTCTTCCGTCTCGCCAATGGTGCCATCAGCACCAACATCCACGCGCACCAGTTTTTGGCCGCTCGGGCCATTCATGGCGCCAATTAAGAGATCGCCGCGCCAGTCTTCAAAGCCTGCGGTTTCGACCACCGCCATGCCCGACGGGGCAATCGACGGCACCCATTTGACGGCCGGTTGTTCCATTCCCGGCGCTTCGGTTTCATTGGTAATAATCGTGCCATCATAATTGATGCCATAGCTGATGGCGGGCCAGCCATAATTCTTGCCAGCTTCGACAATGTTCAGTTCGTCTCCACCCTTCGGGCCATGCTCATGCGCGATCAATTGACCACTGGCTTGGTGATAGACCATCCCCTGAACATTGCGATGTCCATAAGACCAAACGGTCGGATTACCGCTGCCATCCGCAAATGGATTATCGGACGGAATTGATCCATCGGGCATGACCCGAGCGATTTTACCATGCAAATTAGAGGGATCCTGTGAGTCCTGCATATAACGGTAGCCATCGCCCAGCGCGATCGCCATCGATCCGTCGGGCAAAAAGGTCATGCGCGAGCCATAATGGAACGTCGTCTCGCGGGGCGCGCCGACAAAAATCTCTTGAACCTCGCTTATCCCAGACAAATCATCGGCCAGTTTCGCGGAAATCACTGCAGTCGTGTTGGTCTCGCCCATATCCTTTGAATAAGCGAGATAGAGCACGCGATTTGTGTCAAAGCCCGGATCGAGCGTGATGCCGAGCAGCCCGCCTTGCCCGGCGACAAGGATGTCATCTGGAAGTCCGGTGAGGGGCGTTTCGACTAGCGTATCGTTTTGGATCAGTCGCAAGCGTCCTTCGCGTTCCGTCACCAAGAGATCGCCATTCGGCAAAGCGGCCATGCCCCAAGGGAATTCCAGCGCTTCTGCAATCGGCACGAGTTTCAAGCCGGAGCTTGACACAATCGACCCGTCGGCTTCGGCGGTCGGGGTCGCCGCTTGGCCGCCGCAGGCCGCGGTCGCAATCAGCGCGAATGAAGACAATCCAGAACGCAGCACTTTCTATCTCCCATAATTATTGGCTTTGCCAACATAGTTAATCTGATCTCAAAAAAAAGAAGGGCGACCGAAACCGTCGCCCTTCTCCCTCTCCCCCGCTTGGCGCAAGGGCCCCTGTTAACTTACCAGCGCTTCGAGATCGTCACGCCATAGGTTGCTGGTTCGTTCAAGAACACGTTGGTGAACAGACCAGAGCTGTCATCGGTCAGGTACGCCCCGGTGACGACTTCTTCGTCTGTAATGTTCTTGCCGAACACCTCGATCGCCCAATCGTTTTCGGTGTTTACGAGTTGAATGGACAGGTTGATGTTGTCCCAGCTCTCGAGCACATCCCGTTCGGTGTTCCAGATCCGGCTGAAGGCTGAGTCTTGGTAATAATAGTCACCGCGGACGCGAATATCGAAATTCCCGCCCATGACACCTTCCCAAGTGTATTCAGCTCCGAAGTTGAACGTCGTGTCCGGTGTGCCGGGAAGCGCGTTACCGTCGAGGTTTTTGGCGTCGCCATCAATCGGCTCGAACGCCGTTGCCGTTTGCGTGTTGCCGTTGGTGTCCGTGTAGCTAACGGTGACATCACCAAGACCAAAAGCGGCTTCACTGCCAGCCAGATCACCCGAACAGAAGCCGAGTGTCGCTCCGGGATCAAGGACCCCACCAGCGATCGCACCGAGCACTGTGGCATAGCCTTGAGCCGACACGACACAGTTTGAGGCCGTCGCGAAGTTCTTGAGAACAACCAGATCATCGCGACCATTGGTTCGGTCGAGGACATCAATGCCGAACGTATCTACGACTTCAGCATTTAGAACGCCGAGATTTGCGTTCAGAACCAGCGTTGAGGCAGGATTCCATACGGTTTCGATCTCGAGCCCTTGAATTTCGGAATCGACATTGAAGTTCGCCGAAGTCCGGTTGACGATCGCGCTGATCTGATAACCTTCATACTCATACAAGAACGCCGTCGCGTTCAACTGCATCGCCCCACCGGCAATCGTGTTCTTGGTCCCGATTTCGTAAGAGTCGATGAATTCCGGGTCGAAGGTTTGCGGGACGCCGGTGGTGTTGTCCGCCGGTTGCGGGGGGTTAATACCGCCGCCCTTATAGCCGCGCGAATAAAACGCGTAGAACAGTGAGTCTTCTGACCAGCTCAGATCCGGCGACCAGTCGAAGCCAAAACGGCCGGTGACTTCCTCAAATTGCGCGTTGAGGGTGCCGTCGCCGCCATTGTCTGGCGTCGCCCCTGGATTCGGCACAAAGACGAGCGGATCAGGACGAAGCGCATCCGGTGTCGCCAAGAAAGTTGGAATATTGCCCACTTCCTTTTTGTCGTCCGTATAGCGCAGACCCAGCGTGACTTGTAAGTCGTCCGTTAGGTCATAATACCCCTCACCGAAGATCGCGAAACTGTCCAACTTGTATGGCGTGAGCGAGCGGAAATAATTCCGATCCTCGCCATTGCCGATATTGTCGCGTGCCGTGGCGCCCGCATTGGCAGGGTCAGCGATTGAAAACACAGGTGGCAGCCCGCCCAGACCAGCCGCCGCATTATTTGCCTGAACGAAGGCCGAACCGGTGTTAAAGAAAACGTAATAGCTTTCGACCGGATCTGGTTCTTGGTTGGTTTCAAAGTCGAGCTTAATGGCGCCCAGATTGAAGTTGAATGGACCGTCGAAATCTGACTGCAAGCGAATCTCGTGCGTCGTTTGATCAGAAACGCCTCCAGAAAGGTCTGTCTGTTCCAAGAAATTTGCCTGCCCAAGCTGTGGATCACTGACGACCCCGCCGGGGAAGAGAGTCGGGAACACGGCACCGAACGCAGCCGCCGTATCTCCATTTAACGCAATGAATGGCGATGCCGTCTCGTTGAAGAACTCAACAGGCGCGGCCTCGTTGTAGTCTTCTTGCGAGGCGATGAAATTCTCATTCACGCTTCCAAGATACGTCACCGTTAGATCATCCGTGAGATCGTACTCACCGCGCCACATGACGAACGTTTGTTCCGCCTCAAAAGTTGGATCGAAGGAGCTCGCAATCTCTCGCTTGTCGGCTAGGTATGAATTTGGCGTGAAACCCGTCAGATTCCCATCGGCACCGATGTTACCGGTCAGACCCGAGAGCACGCCGAACACGCCAGCGCCGAGTGTTGACGACGCATTGATGCCACCAAGGGAGGCTGGGTCATCTATCGACGCATCCACACAGCCCTGTGATGTAATCAGCTGATCAAACGCAGAGATCTGGATGCCGTTAAAAGTCGTCTTGGTTGGGTCGGTGGCACAGAATTGCTTACCCGACCGCAGACGCGAATCGTCTTCCTCAAAATGCTCAACCATGAGCAAAGTTCTGAGCCGATCGGTCGGCTCCCAAGCAAAGCTGCCGCGTATGCTGAACAGCTCACGATCATCGACATCATTGCCGGTGGTAACATTGTCCACAAATCCGTCGCGGCTGAGATAGGACCCCGCCACGCGCAAGGCTGCGGTCTCGCCAAAGGGCAGGTTGATCATGCCTTTGGTTTTGATCGTATTGAAGTTGCCGTAAGTGACGCGCGCATCGGCTTGGAATTCTTCAAGCACGGGCTTGGCGGTAATCGTATTGACCACGCCGCCGGTTGCGTTTCGGCCATAAAGCGTTCCCTGCGGACCGCGCAGGGTTTCAACCCGCTCGACGTCAAAGAACTCAGCCTCGAAAAGATTGTTCGCTGTGAGCGGAACATCATTGAGGTGCACACCAACCCCTGCATCCGCTGCGGTTGAGACGGCATCCACGCCAATCCCGCGGATCCGGAAGTTGAAGCCGGTAAAGTTGCCTTTGGTGAAGTTTACGTTCGGAATCGATTTGACCAGGTCGGGTCCGCCAGCGAGCTGCAGCTTTTCGAGCGATTCCTCGTCAAACGCCGACACCGCGATCGGAACGTCTTGGATCGATTCTTCCGTTTTTTGTGTGGTCACCACTACGGTGTTCAGTGTGCGGGCGCTATCATCTTCCTGATCTTGCGCCATTGCGAATGGCGTCCCCGCCGTGAGCGCAAAGGCTGAAGCACCTGCGAGCAAGATATAATTCGGTTGTCGTGAGACTTTCATAAAATTAACTCCTCCCTCTGCGCCCTCGTTTTTGTTCGGCGCGAGATTATGCATTTCCTCATGGGCTTCTCATGTCGCCTGAGAATGCCTCTTACACATGACACTGTAAGCCGCAGCACATTGTCAATGATTTACGCAAGGTGAACCGGTGATATCTGTGGAGCGAATTGTCGAACTGTCACTCGAAAGAAACACCTTGTTCGATCCTGAAACAATTGCGCGGATTGAGCGCTATGACAGCGCTGGAAGCGCAAGTCCATTCTGGACCGACTTCCGGGAGAGAACAAACGGTAGGCCTTCAGCATACCGTCTTTTCGACACGGTTATCTTTAGAGCCGTTCGGCTGATAAAATGCGGTTGGGTCTAGTTGCGGAATGAGGCGATCGGCACACTAGCCTTTGCGATCAGAAGTTGATCTCCTCGGCGTGTGGATTTCGTGTGCGAACTCCTTTCTTCGTGCCCGTTTTTTTGGCACCACTTTCGATTGCGTTTGTCGAAGGGCTTCCCATGTTGTCTGGGAATGCCGCTGCAGGCATGACGGAAAGAGGTAACGTGCGTTGTTCACAAGTATTCAAAAAATATCAATGATTGACGGCCGACTTTTGGCAAATCGATACGTAAAGACGTTAAAGTCGA
The DNA here is from genome assembly GCA_039191105.1 of Pseudomonadota bacterium. Lineage (GTDB taxonomy): Bacteria > Pseudomonadota > Alphaproteobacteria > Caulobacterales > Hyphomonadaceae > Henriciella. The sequence continues at coordinate 6,038 of JBCCXW010000047.1, read as the reverse complement.
GACAATGAGATCATTGTGAAAATTGCCCGGACATGTTCGAGCAGTGTCTCAATTCAAGGGTTCATCGAAAATGGGTCAGCGAACAGCATTGGTATTGTTTTCAGGTGGTCAAGATTCGACCACTTGCCTGGCTTACGCCCTGACCCATTACGAGCGCGTGGAAACCATTGGCTTCGATTATGGGCAACGCCATAGCGTTGAGCTGGCGTGTCGACCGAAAATCCTTGAGGCCATCAAAACCCGGTTCCCGACCTGGGCGCCGAAGCTCGGACCGGATACGGTCTGCGATGTCTCAGTTTTGGCCGAGATCGGCGATACGGCGATGACCAATGAGACTGAGATCGTGACGACAGCCAACGGCTTGCCAAACACGTTCGTGCCAGGGCGAAATCTGGTTTTTCTAACGCTGGCAGGGGCTTTAGCGTGGCGCCGCGGTTTGTCGACTTTGATCGGCGGGATGTGCGAAACCGACTATTCAGGCTATCCCGATTGTCGCCGCAGCACGCTTGATGCGCAGGAATTAACGCTCTCGCGTGGTATGGAGCGTCCCTTTAGCATTGAGACCCCGCTGATGTGGCTCGACAAAGCTGAGACTTGGGAGCTCGCCGAAGAGCTTGGCGGCGCGGCTTTGATCGATCTCATAGCGGAAGAAACGCATACTTGTTATTTGGGTGACCGGAAGCGGCGCCATGAATGGGGATATGGTTGCGGGACATGTCCGGCCTGCGAGCTGCGCGCAAATGGGTATATGAAGTGGCGGGCCAAGGTTCCTGCATGAAGACTTATGCGGTCAAAGAGGCCTATGTGACCTTACAAGGAGAAGGCGCGCAGACGGGGCGAGCGGCGCTCTTTTTGCGCTTTGCCGGATGCAATCTCTGGTCCGGGCTGGAGCGTGACCGGTCAGCGGCGGTTTGCAGTTTTTGTGATACTGACTTTGTTGGGATTGATGGGGATAATGGTGGCAAATTCACAGGCGCCGAAGCGCTGGCTGAGCATGCACACCAAGTCTGGTCAGCTGCTGAACCGAGCGGCGGGACGCCTTACGTCATTTGCACAGGCGGCGAACCTCTGTTGCAACTCGATCCTGCTGCGATCGCGGCTTTCAAAAGCAAGGGGTTTGAAATCGGCATCGAGACCAATGGCACGCTGGCAGCGCCTGACGGCTTGGATTGGATCTGCGTCAGTCCAAAGGCCAATGCGCCATTGCGACAAAGGTCTGGCGATGAACTGAAACTGGTGTTTCCACAAGATCAACCGGAGGCGCACCCGTCTCAGTTTGAACAGTTGCAGTTTCAACACTTTTTTCTCCAACCTAAAGATGATACGGCCCACGCCGAGAACGTTGCGGCGGCGGCCGCTTATTGTATGAAACACCCGAAATGGCGATTAAGCTTACAAACCCACAAACTGATCGGTCTGCCATAAGTGTCGAAGGTCAAGTTTTTGAAATCACGAAAGCGGTTTCGTTCGAAGCCGCGCATTTCATGGGTGGAAAGCCCGAAGGTCATCCCTATCGCAATGTTCACGGTCATTCGTTTCGCATAGAAGCCACCGTCGCTGGCACCATCGAGCCAGGTGCGGAATGGGTGCAAGACTTTTCTGAACTGACAACCGTGCTGCAGCAAACCGCCGAGCGCCTGGACCATCGTCTTTTGAATGAGATTGAAGGCCTAGACGTCCCGACGCTTGAACGCATCGCGATATGGGTGGCCAATGATCTCAAGCCGAAATTGCCGGGCCTAAAGCGGATTGTCCTGGCCCGGCCCAGTCTGGATGAACGCTGCGTTCTAGTTCTGTCTTAGAGGCCCAGCACGCGCTTAGCGATAATGTTCTTCTGGATTTCGTTGGTGCCGCCATAGATGCTTTGGGCGCGGGCGCCATAATAGGTCGACACGCCTGAGGCGGCATAGTCGGCATGACCGGTCCAGTTCGGGCTCACGCTGTCTTCAAACTTGCGCAGACCATGTGCCGCAGCGACATCCAAATAGAGCGTGGTGATTTGCTGCGCCGTTTCCGTCGCAAGGATCTTAATGATCGAGGCTTCTTTGCCTGGACTGCCGCCATCTTTGACCGCCGAGAGCACGCGCAACACCGTCATTTCCAGCCCGTCGACCGCCATATCGGCATCGGTCAGTTTGCGGGAGAACGCGTCGTCATCGATCAGCTTTGTGTTGCCACCGGTTGGCTCTGCGGTCGCCAAAGCGCGAATATGGCTGAGCTGCTTCCGCTTGCCGCCAATGCGGGCATACGACGTGCGCTCAAAGCCGAGTAGGTATTGGCTATACGTCCAGCCTTTTCCCTCTTCGCCGATCAGATAGTTGGCGGGGACGCGGACATCTTCGAAGATCACCATGTTCAGCGCATGCTTGCCATCGATCGTGATAATCGGTTTCAGGGTAACGCCAGGCCGGTCCATCTCGCAGCAAATGAAGCTGATCCCGAGCTGTTTCTTTTCTTCTTTCGACGTGCGTGCCAGCAGGAAGATCCAATCGGCATGTTGCGCCGCGCTGGTCCAAATCTTGGTGCCATTGAGCACATACTCATCGCCATCGCGTTTGGCTGAGAATTGTAAGGACGCGAGGTCTGATCCGCTATCGGGCTCGCTATAGCCTTGCGCCCAACCAAGCGATCCATCGCGCGTGCCTGGCAGCCATTTGTCCCTCTGCGCTTGCGAGCCGAATGTATAAATGATCGGGCCGACATAAATCACCCCCATCGGCGTCACGGTCGGGACCCCGGCGCGTTCGAGCTCTTCGTCGAAAATGTACTGTTCTTCCAGGCTCCAGCCGGGACCGCCAAACTCCTGCGGCCAAGCGCTTGCGAGCCAGCCTTTTGCCCCCAATGCCATTTCCGATTCCCGCACTTCGGCAGTGGTGAGGCTCGCCCCCGTGGCGATTTTAGCGCGGATGTGTTGCGGATAGTCGCGCTCGAAAAATTGGCGTATATCGGCGCGAAACGGCTCAAGAGCGGGATTTGGTGAAAGGTCCATGATGTCGAGTGTATCGGTTCATGCGCGTCTGAGAAGGGGTCCCCACGGGGGAATATCGTCGCGCTGTCGCCGATGCGCGTTCGAGGGCGCAAGCGTGTTTTACGAGGCAACCGGTGTCCTGGCGTCTGCGAGCACCGCTTCAGGGTGCTGAAAAATCCAGTTTCGGCCTGCGTGCGGGACATGCTCGATGGAAACGTTCAACCGCGCCGCCTCCGCGGCAGATGTTTCCGGCCCAATACCATGCTGATCGATCGTGTTAATGACTTTGATATTCTGGCCGCGGATCAAAACGTCTTCGACATCCTGATTGCTTAAAAACGCGGTTTCAATATCGAGCCGCAACATCCGGCGGTCAGCCGCGCTGATATAGGTTGCCATGGCCTCAAAATGCGCTTCGTTCTGTTCGAGATAGCTCAGATCAGCACTTTGGTTGCGATACAGCATGCGATAAAATCGTGAACCGCCAAAGGTCCGGATCATTGAGCCCAGAGCCCCAAACCCGATCGCAAAGCTTGACGGGGAATTTAGGGTCATTCGCAGCATGCCGCTGATCCAACCGGGTTGGATCGCGCTGATCTTATCATCCGCGTTAAGGCCATAATTGATCAGTCTTGTGCATGCGATCCGTGGGCTGATATCTTGCAGCTTGAGGGCGAGCGGCGCCGCGGTCGACAATCCAATAAGCGTAACGTTTTGCACGGCCAAGACCTGCAGAAACTCAGCGAGAATCGAGGCTGCGGCGCCCACAGAGTCGGCCGAAGACGTCGCGCCAAAACCTGGACGAAGCGGAAAGATGAGATTCACCCCCTGGGCTCGCGCCAAAGCGGTCATCTCGGCCGATGGAATATAACCATATTCGAGCGAGTGGAGGATGATGACGGGTACCCCGCTGGCAGCGCCATAGCGTCGATACTCGACGGTTTTGCCTTTGGTCCGTAAGCCGATTTGGCGGGTGGCATGATCTTCTTGTTCTGACGGTATCGATGGCGGCAAAATGGGCAGAGAGAGCGTATCGGAGAGCTCCATGACGGCGCTGACGGTTTCCACCAAACTATGGCTACCAAGTTTGTGATTTATGCGCGCGATATGGGTTCGCACAGTGTTAAGCTTAATCCCGCGCCGGTCTGCGATTTGCTCAAGCGTGTGTCGGCCAGTGACCAGTTCGAGAATGTCGATTTCAGTTTGCGTCAACGCCGCGGTGTCTGCGAGGTGTGTCCGAACCGGCGCGGCGAGTTTCGCTTGCGTCGTGTAGCCTAAAAAACCAATCAGTGAGCCATCGCGCGATTGTGGAACGATTTTGATATGTCGATCAATGCCAAACCGGTCTTTCAGCTCGATCAACTGTGCTGGCGCGTCGACCGATGTGGTTGCGTCAAACCGGGAGACGTTCGGTAAGGGATCGCCGGGGCTGAGTGCAAATTGTTCTGATAGATCTTTCGATAGGCGGGTAATGCGACCCTCCCGATCCATTTCGAAGATCGCCACGGCGTCATTTGTGTATGGCTTACCCACGTCAACGCGGCTGTCGCCGCTGGGGGATGCAGGCGACATCATGGAAAGAATGGAGACGAAATCCGGGAGCTGCGTGGCATCGTCCGATAAAGATGACCAGTCTAAGCAGGCCTGCTTAAACCGTTCCGGATCGTCGCCAGCGCGCGCCAGTGACTGCAACAAGCGCAAAGCTGATTCTGCTCGCATATCTGCAGCTGAGTCAGAAGCTGACGGTTTATCCAATTGCACCCATCCTTGGCAATAATCGCTTCGCGGGTGCAGATTATGGGCCAGAAGCAGGGTCGCGCAAACACTCTCAACGTATCAAACGTACTAAAATTTGATTATTTTCATTTTGCGGAGACTGCATATGCAGACCGCAAAGCGCGTTACCGCTTTGGTGCCTTAAGCAACCCACACCGCTTAAGGTGCCTCCGCCCACCGGCAATCCCCCCCTTTTTTGCCGGTGGGCCCCGAAACGCGGATCAATCTGTTTTTCAGGTATGTGGAACTTTTATCGGCGCTATCGCCCAAGTTCTTTCATCGCGCCGTCAAGGCCTTCCAAGGTCATCTCAAACATACGATCCGGGCCGATCAATTCACGGATCAATTGGATCGAACCGGTATATTCCCAGGCGCCGGATTTGACCGGATTCAACCAGGCTAAATTTGGGTATTGCTGAACTAAGCGCTGGATCCAAAGCCCGCCAGGTTCCTCATTCCAATGCTCGACCGAACCGCCCGCATAGGTGATCTCATATGGGCTCATAGTGGCATCGCCAACAATTATAACTTTGTACTCGCTCGGATATTTGTGCAGCACATCCCAGGTCGGAATGACGTCATTGCGCCGCCGGCGATTGTCTTTCCAAAGGCCCTCATAGGGGCAATTGTGGAAATAATAGTATTCAAGATTTTTGATCTCCGACCGCGCAGCGGAAAACAGTTCTTCCATCACTTTAACGTGCGGATCCATGGACCCGCCGACATCCATAAGCAGCAGCACCGAAACCGTGTTTCGCCGCTCAGGGCGCATCTCGATATCGAGATAGCCTTGTCGTGCGGTGTTTTTGATCGTGGCATCAAGATCAAGCTCGTCCGGGGCGCCTGTCCGGGCCCATTTGCGCAGGCGCTTCAAAGCGATTTTGATATTGCGCGTTCCCAGCTCCACACTGTCATCGTAGTTTTTAAACTCACGCTTATCCCAAACCTTTACCGCCCGGCGATGGCGCGACTTGTCTTGGCCGACCCGTACGCCCTCTGGGTTGTAGCCATTTGCGCCAAAGGGCGAAGTGCCGCCCGTGCCGATCCACTTATTGCCGCCCTCGTGGCGCTTCTTCTGCTCTTCCAGGCGTTGCTTCAGCGTCTCCATGAGTTTTTCAAATCCGCCCAGTTTTTCGATTTCTTCCATCTCTTCTGGGGTCAGAAATTTCTCGGTCATCTTCCGCAGCCATTCCTCCGGAAGATCCTGCGCATCGACGGCCTCGCCCAGACTATCGAGTCCTTTGAAGACATGGCCAAAAACCTTGTCGAACTTATCGATATTGCGCTCATCCTT
>JBCCXW010000046.1:0-23534 GCA_039191105.1 Pseudomonadota bacterium | reverse complement strand
CATAAAGCCCTCATCCAAAGCCATGACCGGCGCGATGCCCCGCGATTTGAGCAGTTCCACGCCCGCCTCAGCCCCGGACCCAGAGACCTCTTCATCATGTCCGAGCATCAGCAAAATTGTCCGCTGCGGCTCGAATCCTTCCAGGGCGAGGGCATTCAGGGCTTCAAACAAGCCGACCATAGAGCCCTTATCGTCAATTGTGCCGCGGCCATAGATATACCCATCTTGGATAGCGCCGGAGAAGGGCGGGGCATCCCAGTCACCCTCGGTTCCGATATTCACCGGCACGACATCTTGATGGGCCATTAATAAGAGTGGATCGAGCGTGTCATCTCGGCCCGCCCATGTGTAGAGCAAGCTGTATCCACCCGGAATGGTCTCTTTTCTGGCGACAGCATGAAAGGCGGGATAGGTCGTTTCCATCCAGGCTTGCATGTCCAGCCAGGGGCCTTCCTGGCCAACCCTCGGGTCGCCAGGCGCAACTGTAATGGTTCGAAACTGGATCGCTTCGCTGAGATGCTGCGCAGCAGTGTTCGCATCAAACTCTGGAACCGCAGGCAAGACGATTTCGCGCACATTTTGTGGCGCGCCGCCATATGTCAACGTCCGCATGAGGACGATGCCAATCAGCCCTGCCAAAACTGCGCCGAGCCCGAACAGGATCCGTTTCATGTCTGCCTACCTCCCTCATATGAGACAGGAGTTTGGCGAGCCCGGCCGCGCTTGGCAAGGCGCCTGGCGCTGTACCAGAGTGCGCTTTGATCTCGGTATCGACTATGCGAGACTAATGCTGGCAACAGCGAATCCATACCAAGCGAGGCTTATTCGAGTGCGGTCCCTCAGAGTGAAAGCGGATGCGAAAACGCATCGCGACTACATGTCATCGTTTAATCCAGGCGGCGTTCGGGTCGACTTTCGGCTCGGAGACTGGGTCTACTTGATAGAAGAAAAAAGCGCGCGGCTCGTGTTCGTCAATCTCGACCAAGTTCGTATGGCTCGAGATTGGTTCGCGCGAAAAACGCACCCATCGACGCGTCGGAGGGTGCCGCCAGGCGAGCACTTTTGGCAGCCCTGGCACACACGCTTGCCGAAGCAATTTACTCGGAGGTCTGCGCGCCCCCGCGTGCTAAAGGCGCTGGAGCAGATTTTGTCGCGATATGGTTAGTGTTACGCGTCCGCACACCCGCAGGAAGGATCGCACTCGCAATCGATACATGTGCATGTGTCACCACAACAGCAACCCCCGGACTTCGGATCAGCTTGGGTGCAGGCGCAAGACGGCGCGCAGCTATTGCAGGCGCAAAGGTCAGCTTTGGTCATCAGATTACTCCTATCTTAGCGTGGAATATAATCGATAATCCGGCTTCCAGGAAGCAGTCTTCTGCGCCTCACATGCCAAAAGTGACAAAAATCGCAATTTTCGATGGCGCCAGAAACGGTCCAGTGCCTTGCTCGGCGCCGGTCTTTGCAGCGCTTGCGCTGCGATTTCAGGCGGGCGCCGCGCTAGACTAGATCTGGGCGCCAGTCTGGAGGCGCCAGCTCGAAGCCTGAAAACACAAATCCTGGGGCGACAATGCAGGACACCAGCGTCCAAGCCCCAAGACTTTCAGCGGTTTGCCAATAATCAGCTGGGATCGAGAGCTGCGGCCGCTGTCCGGATCGTAAATCGGGGCCCAGCGTATGCGCCATCGCCCCTTTGCCCTCGGGCGGCGACAGGGTTAAGGCAAGCGGGCCACCGGCATGCCAGAGCCAATGCTCTTCCGCATCGACACGGTGCCAGGCCGAGATCTGATCAGCTTCCAAGAGATAGTAAATTGCGGTCGAGGCCCCACGAGTGTCACCCGCTGTACGATAGGTCTCGGCGAAATAGCCGCCTTCAGGATGAGGCGTCATGTTGAGGAGGCGAATGATCTCTTTGGCGCCGAGATCGCCCGCGCGCGCGGTCATTAGAAACGGTCCTTGCGGGCCCGGATTTCGCCGAACGTCGCCGCTGAATCGCCTGGATGCCCCATCGCAGCTTGAAGTGCGGGAAGATCGGCGCGCAAGAATGGATTGGTTTCTAACTCCCGCGCCAGGCCCATCGGAACGGTGCGTTCGCCTCGCGCGCGCTTGGCGTCAATCTCGGCAATGTAGGTCTGTAGGGCCGAATTATCGGTTTCGATGGTCTCTGCGAAACGGGCATTGGCTTGGGTATATTCATGCGCGCAATAGAGCGTCGTCTCCGGTGGCAGCGCTTTGATTGCCTGCATGGACGACCACATCATCGGCATATCTCCCTCAAATACGCGGCCACATCCAAGCGCAAACACCGAATCTCCGACAAACGCGGTCTTCGCCGCGGCGAGGTAAAACGCGATATGGCCGAGCGTATGGCCTGGCACATCGATAATGTCCGCAATCAGCCCGCCGAGCGAGACCGTATCGCCGCCGCCGACAGACCGGTCAATGCCAGGGATTTTTTCCGCCTCACCTTCCGGGCCAATGATTTTACAACCCGTCTCCGCCTTAATTTTTAGATTGCCTCCAGTATGATCGGGGTGCCAATGCGTGTTCCAGATTGCGGAAATGGTCCATCCTTGCTTGGCCGCTTCTGCCAAATAAACGTCCCCATCCGGCGTATCGATCGCAACCGTTTCTCCGGATACGGGCTCGTGCGCGAGGAAGCCATAATTATCGCTCAGGCAGGGGAATTGATGTATGGTCAGCATGAACCCATCTCAAAGTGGAAAAGCGTAGAGGAAGATAAGAGACATATGCGCCAGCCCGCGGCAACCCTTGAAGCCTTTTATACCTCGCGCCTCGGGCAATGTGCCGCGCGGATGATGTCAGAACGGATGCTCGCCCTTTGGGGGCCGTGTGCCGGGCTGCGCGTGCTCGGTATTGGCTATCCGAGCCCGCTCTTACCCCTTTGGCAAGGCGAGGCCGCAAGCTGTATTGGGGCCGTCCCCGAAGAGATCGGGCCTGTCCGGTTGGGGTCGGATCAAGGGCAAAGCTTGTGTTTGTCGCCAGAGCAAAGGCTGCCTTTCCCGGAGGGGCTGTTTGATCGTGTGTTTCTGCTACATGCGCTCGAAGAGGCCGACAGTCCGCGACAATTGCTCCGCGAAGCCTGGCGCGTTTTGGCACCGGAAGGGCGGATCGTGGTTGCGGTCACCAATCGCCGTAGCGTATGGTCCGTAGTGGACAGTCAACCGTTTGGGTATGGACGGCCTTGGACGCGCCGACAAATGGTGCGGTTTTTAGATGATAGCCTGTTTCAAGTCACGGCCAGTTCGACCGCCGTACATATGCCGCCTCTGGACTGGCGGTTGATCACAGCGGCGGCAAAATCCTGGGAGCGAGCGGGTGAGATGATCCTGCCAACCTTGGGCGGTGTGGTTTTAGTCGAAGCCGTCAAACGTCTCTATTCGAAGCCTGGCGGCAGCGCCGCCGCTCCCGTGACCCAAGCGGCGCGCGCGGCGTCGCCGCGCCCCGTTCTGCCGACCCGTACGGGCCGCAAAAAGTCTGCCGAAAAAGCCGCGAATCAGCTAATTGACGTTACTTCTCAACAAGATACCTTTAAAGCTGGATCGGCAAATGGAGACGGGTAATCATGAAATTAGTAACTGCGATTTTCAAACCGAGTCGACTGGATGCTGTGATTGATGCACTGGGCGATGCCGATGTTTCGGGACTGACCGTATCGGAAGTGCGCGGCTATGGCCGCCAACAGGGAAAGACAGAAGTCTATCGCGGCGCCGAATATGAGGTCCGCTTACTGCCAAAAGTAAAAGTCGAAGTGGCGTGCAGTGCGGCTGAGACCGACCGCGTCGTGGAAGCGATCACCGCTGCTGCCAATACTGGAACGATCGGAGATGGCAAAGTCTTCGTTGCGGACTTAGAAACAATTGTCCGAATCCGGACCGGCGAGCGCAACGAACAGGCGATTGCGAGTTAAAGCGGCGGCGCATCCGCCGTTTCCCTGGTCGCACAATCGGCTTATTCTATTTGATCGGGATCGCGGTTGAGGACGAGCTATGAAAATCGCGATTATTGGTGCCGGTTTGGCGGGGCTGACACTCGCCAAAAAGCTCTCGACAAAATTTGACGTCACACTGTTTGAAAAAGCGCGCGGCCCGGGCGGGCGGATGTCGACTCGCCGCGCCGCGCCGTATGCGTTTGACCATGGCGCGCAATATTTTACTGCCAGCGATCCGCGCTTTGAGGCCTTCCTGACAGACCTGCAATCTGAGGGCCTGGTCGCGCTCTGGCCGGAACAGATTGACCTGCACGGCGGTGCGCAGGTCTCGGACAAACTGAAATATGTCGGCGCGCCCGCTATGAATGCGATCTGCAAACATTTGGCTGGCGGGATCGCTTTGCAGACAGGGGTCCAAGTGACCGGTCTGGGGGCACAGCCTGACGGTTGGCATCTCGAAGAGGCTGCCGGCGCGCGGTGGGGCGCTTTTGATTGGGTCATCTCGACCGCGCCTTCGGTTCAAACGGCAGCCCTGATGCCGGACCAATTTGCCGGTCAGGCTGCCCTTGCAGACGTTGTGATGAGTGGCTGCTTTACCCTTATGCTCGGCTTCGAAACCGCCTTCGATGTGCCCTGGCAGGCGATGAAATCCGCGGCATCGCCAGTCGGTTGGATGGCCGTCAATTCGGCCAAGCCGGGTCGCCCGGAGGCACATACAGTGGTGCTTCAATCGAGCAATACCTGGGCGGAGACCCATCTCGAAGCGCCAACCGAGCAAGTGACGCAAATGCTGCTTGTCGCGGGGTCGGCGCTCGCCGGTCGGGATTTAAGCGCAGCCTCCCACCAAACGCTCCATCGTTGGCGCTATGCAGCAACCCCGCGACCTGCGGGCCTGCCATTTCTGATCGACGAAGCGCAGCGCCTGGCCGCATGCGGCGACTGGTGCCTCGGCAGCAAAGTCGAGGCGGCTTTTTTGAGTGCGTGTGCGTTGGCGGATCGGCTTCTCGCAACAGCCAAGACTTGATTTTCGCGCCCGTTCCCGGCAGGTCACCAAGCTCAATCAAGGAGATCCGTGATGACCGGTCCTCAAGCGCTGTCGAATATACTTGAGATCACCCCGTATAAAGGCGGGCAAAAACTGCCAGGCGCCCATAAGCTGTCATCGAATGAAAACCCGCTCGGATGCAGCCCGAAAGCGCAAGCGGCCGTCCTCGAAGCGGCCAAGTCTATGGCGCTCTATCCAGATGGCTCGGCGGGCGCGCTGCGAGAGGCAATTGCGGCAAAGTACGGGATTGATGCGGATCGCATTGTTTGTGGCGCGGGTTCAGACGAGATTTTCCAGCTATTGGGCCGGGCTTATTTACGGCCTGGCGACAATATTGTCCAAAGCGAACATGGGTTTCTGGTCTATCGATTAATAGCGCAACAAGCCGGTGCTGAGACCCGAAGCGCGCCTGAAACCAATCTCACGGCGAATGTTGATGCGATGCTTGAGCGGGTCAATGATCGGACAAAGATCGTATTTTTGGCCAACCCGAACAATCCGACGGGCAGTTATATTCCGTATAATGATATTAAACGTCTCCATGCAGAACTCCCCGAACACGTATTGCTTGTCTTAGATGGTGCGTATGCGGAGTATGTGCGCAAGAACGACTATAGCGCAGGCCTTGAGCTCGCGGGGGAACGCCCGAACGTGCTCATGACGCGGACCTTTTCGAAGATACACGGACTGGCCGCCCTGCGTCTAGGGTGGGCCTATGGTCCTGAGGCCGTCATTGATGCGCTGCATCGGACCCGCGGCCCGTTCAATGTCAGTGCTGTGGCACAGGCGGCGGGCATTGCCGCGATTAATGATGATGCGTTTCAAGCGCGATCAGCTGATCACAATGAGACAGAACGCATGCGCGTCAGTGACGCGGTCGAACAGGCTGGGTTCAAAACCTATCCCAGCGTTGGGAATTTCGTTCTGGTTGAGTTCCCGCAGGTTGCCGGTCGCAGCAGCGCGGACGCAGATGCGTTCCTACGCCAGCACGGCGTGGTGGTGCGCGACGTCAAAGTTTACGGGCTGCCCAATTGTTTGCGCGCCTCGATTGGCACCATTGAGCAAAACGATGCATTGATTGCGGCCATTGAAGCGTTCGCGGCCCAATAATGAGCACGCACAGCTTCAATCATCTGGCGATCATCGGCATTGGCTTGCTGGGGGCGTCGATTGCGCATGCGGTTAGAGCATATGGCGGGGCGCAGACCGTTGCGCTCTGGGACGCCTCTGAGGATGTGCGCGCACGCGCGTCCGAAATTTTTCCGGGCCAAGTTGCCGAGCATGTCGAGGGGGCGGTTGCGGACGCGGACTGTGTCATCCTCTGTACGCCGGTTGGCGCCCTCCAAGAGGTCACCAAAGCCCTGGCGACCAGCCTTTCGGAAGGGGCCATTCTCACCGATGTGGGATCCGTGAAAGCGAAAGCGGCTGCCGATATGGCGGCGCATTGCCCCGGCCATGTTCACCTCATTCCGGGCCATCCAATCGCGGGCACAGAGCAATCAGGACCCGAGGCGGGGTTTGCGAGCCTGTTCCAGGAGGCGTGGCATATCCTGACGCCGGGCCCCGACGAGTCCCCGGAATATAAAGTGGCAATTGCGCAGCTCACGGCGTTTTGGGTCGGTCTGGGCGCCAGAGTCGAGACCATGGATCCGGACCGGCATGACCGAGTGTTGGCGATCACGTCCCATCTGCCGCACTTAATCGCGTATAATATCGTCGCCACGGCATATGATATGGAAAGCGTCGAGCAAGGTGAGGTGGTGAAGTACTCGGCTGGCGGATTTCGCGATTTCACCCGGATCGCCGCGTCTGATCCAACCATGTGGCGTGATGTGTTCTTAACCAATAAGGATGCTGTGCTAGAAACCCTCGGGCGGTTCAGCGAAGACTTGGCAGCGCTTCAGCGGGCGATCCGCTGGGGCGATGGCGATACGCTGATAAAAGAGTTTTCCCGCGCCCGCGGCATTCGAAAAGCGATCATTGATGCTGGCCTCGATACCGCCGAAGCCGATTTCGGGCGGCGGCAAACGGCTTCAAACACGGATGGCGGAACGGACGACGTGCCGGATTGAGCACGTCGCCCGCTCGCGTGCTGACTTCTCCAGCACAGTCGCGACCCGGTCGCGATCGGACGTTGCCAAACCTGGCCCCTGCGATGGCCAAAGGGTCTGTCGCCCGTCAAACATTTATATAATCCCAAACTGAATGAACGCGATGTAATGCGTTGGTCGGCGTTCATATTGAATTGCGTTCTGTTCAGGTTCATGCGGGCATGTTTGTATGGCGTGCTTCAAGGAGGACAGGGCAATGATCAAATGGATCGCGATTTCGTCTATGGCTTTGCTCGCGGCTTGCGCCAGCAGCGTCCCGTATGGGCCCGCAGAGAACAGTGATGCCAAAGGCTACTCGGTTTTACCGATTGAAAACAATCGATTCCGTGTGACCTATAAGGATTCAACCCGAGAACTCGCGCGGGCGCGGGCGCTACGCCGCGCCGCCGAAGTGACGCTCGAGCGCGGCGATGACTGGTTCCAAGTGGTGACCGGATATAGCGATACCGGGGAATTGGCAGGCGGTGGCTCGTCGGTCGGGATTGGGGCGTCCGGCGGATCGCGCGGGAATACCAGTGTCGGACTTGGCGTCGGGGTGTCTTTGCCGCTCGGTGGGTCGTCTCAATCGGTGCTTCACGTGCTCGAAATCGTTACCGGCGACGGCGTCAAGCCTGACAATGCCGATGCTTATGATGCCGCTGAAGTGCTCGAAAATCTCGCCAGCAGTTAAGCGGGAATTTCTTCGCCCGCCCAATCGAAGGCTTTGCCCGTATCGTCTGGGGTCAGTTCATCGATCACAGAAAGCAAATAGCTTGCGGATTGTTCCGGGCTGAACAATTGGCGATCCGGGACGCTCTTCTGGAAGGGCTTGGATAGCCCGGTGTCGACGGTTCCCGGATGCAAACTGATCGCGATAAAATTGGGATTGCGCCACGCTTGCTCGATGGCATAGTTTCGGATCAGCATATTAAGCGCCGTTTTTGAGGCGCGATAGGCGTGCCACCCGCCTGTGCGATTGTCTGAGATAGAGCCGACGCGTGCCGATAGGGCTGCGAACACCGCGCGGTCTGTGCGGGGCATGATCGGCAAAAAGTGCTTGGCGACCATGGCCGGCCCGAACGTGTTCAACGCGAACACCCGCTCGAAAGCCGCAAAGCTCTGTTTTTTGTATGACCGCTCTGGCACGAGATCTGAACCGTCTGATAGGATTCCGGTTGCGACAATCACAAGTTGGGGGGCACCCGCTTCTGCCACGCGTCCCGCGGCCGCGGTAATACTGGCTTCGTCCAGCACATCGATCCGGCCATTCCGACATTTGGGGGGCTCGGATGGCGCGGGCTGTCGCGACAAAGTGTGGACCCGTTCGACATCTGGCCGGGCGGCGAGCTGGCGGGCTAAGGCCGCCCCAATGCCACCGGTCGCGCCAATAATCACTGCATGCATGGTCTGCTCCTGTCGCCAGGAGCTAGGGCGATCTGGGAAGGAGAAAACCTAGACGCGCAGACCGGTTTTTTCGCGATAAATCGTCAGCAGATCCAATTGGCTCTCAGTCGGGTCGCCTTCGGCTTCAGAGACGGCCACCAACATCCCATCCAAGTCGACCAATTCCTTCCCGGTCATGCCGGGTGCGTTGCGGACAAAATCGGTCATCTTTGACATGACAACATGGCTTGCGCCGCCATTGCGAGACAGCCAACCCGCTTGTGTGATCAGTCCGTTTGCGTCGGCTTCAGTGTACTCAAAATGATGCATGATTTCGCCGCGAACGGTCGCTTCTTGTTTTTCAGTCAGGCTGCCGCGCGCTTGGGCGATTTCGAGCATCAGGATCGCCGCCGCTTCACGTGGATCATCCACCACGCCGAGCCCGCTTTTGCCCGATTTGTTCTTGAACCGCATTTTGCGCGGCAGGTTGGCGACCGTCTCTGCGACTTTACGGCCATCCTTGGCGACCTCCTGCAAGGCTTTGATGCGCCAATACCAGACGGCGGCGAATCCAATGAAGCCGATGATCAGGGCGAGAATTTGCATTTTCGGTCTCTCTGTTGGCTTTTCCGAATGTAGCGCCGAATCATCTCTGATTGAAGTGAACAATCGCCTCTGTCATGGTCTTTTCATGGATTTGGACGGCTATAATGCGTTTTGCGCGACTTTGACGGCGACAGAAAAGGTCGTTCAATGGGGCGAAAGCCATGTCTGGAAAGTCGGCGGCAAAGTGTTCGCCGTGGCCGGTTGGCGCGAAGCGGATGCGTTTGCGGTCACATTCAAAGTCACACCGCTCTCATTTGAGATTATGAAAGAACAGCCCGGTTTGCGGCCGGCCCCGTATCTCGCGTCACGCGGCATGAAGTGGATCCAGCATTATGCGCCGCCGGGGCTCTCGGATGATGATCTAAAGGCTTATATCCGAACAAGCCACCGACTGGTCGCCGATGGCTTGTCAAAAAAGAAACAAAGAGCCCTGGGGCTGCTGCACGATTGACTATTGCATCCCGCCCTCACTGGCGATGGCCGCGTCAATACCTTCGGTATTGTGCGCTTGCTGGACAACATAGGCGCGGATCGCTTCAACATCGTCTTCGCTCAAAACATCGGCGAAAGAGACCATGCCTATTGATTGTAGCGATCCATCGATGACGACGCTTTTCCAAGCTTCAGCGCTGCTCGCATAGCTGGACCAGCGCAGGTCCGGCAGCACCCCTGCACCCATTGCAAACGGACCATGGCAAACCGTGCAGTTTCGCGCATAGCTCACCAAGCCGGAGGCCAATTGCGCTTCGGTTCCGAACTCTTCCGCTTTCGGGGTCGGATCGACCAGCGCAATATCGATATCCGCAATCTCGGCATCGCCGCCGAGTTTGAAGGTCACCACTTTTCCGACCGTTGGCTGCACCGCTTGCGGCGCGGCGACGCCGCCCGCCGAGAGCAGATAAGCCGAGCCCCAGCCCGTGGTGATGGTGACATATTGTTCACCGTCAATTTCGAATGTGCCGGGCCCCGACGCAGCGCCCGATTTGACGTCATGCACCCACAGCGCTTCGCCTGTGGCGGCGTCATAAGCGGCAAATTCACCATTCAATTTCCCTTGCAAGACCAATCCAGAGGCTGTCGATAATACGCCGCCATTCCAAGGGCCGTCATGTTCCACAGTCCAGCGTGTTTCATTGGCGATCGGGTCCCAGGCAATCAGGCGGCCCTTCAGACCAGAGCGAAGGAACTTGAACACCTCGCTTGGAATAACTTGCGGGATGCCCGCGGCGAAATCTGCGCCCGTATTCCATTTCGTGGAATTCTCTTGGAACCGCGGATCTGTGCCATAGGCCTGCGGGATTTCTTGCGCTGGAATATACGCCAAGCCGACATCCGGATTATAGGCCATAGGATGCCAATTGTGGCCACCCAGCGGCCCCGGTGTCTGCAAATAGGGAATTTCGGCATAGCGCGCTTCCGGCACTTCGATCGGGCGGCCCGCCTCAGTCAGCCCGGTTGCCCAGTTCATTGGCACGTAATTATTGCCGTGAATGAACGCACCTGTTTCGGCGTCGATGACATAGAAAAATCCATTCTTTGGCGCTTGCATGACCACTCTGCGATCAGCGCCTCCGTCCCCCAGCGGCAGCGTCGCAAGGATCAGGGTTTGGGTGGCCGTATAGTCCCAATTATCGCCGGGCGTCGTCTGGAAGTGCCATTTATAGGCGCCGGTATCGGCATCGACCGCGACGATTGAGGAGAGGAATAAATTGTCGAGCCCGGACGGATCGCGCATGCGCTGGTTCCAGGGCGAGCCATTGCCAACGCCAAAAATCACAGTGTCATTGACCTGGTCATAGATGATCGAATCCCAAACCGTACCGCCGCCGCCATCGGTTTTCCACGCCCCCGTGTCGCCCCAGGTGATATTTGCAACCTGTTCGAACGCCTCGTCAGAGGCGGCGCCGTCCGGCTGCTTTTCGGGATGGGGCACAGTGTAGAAGCGCCAAATCAGGTCGCCGGTATCGGCATCGAGGGCATTGAGGTACCCGCGCACACCGAGCTCTGCGCCGCCATTGCCAATCAAGACTTTACCATCAACGACGCGCGGCGCGCCGGTGATCGTATAGGGCTTTGACTGGTCGACCGTGACTTTCGACCAAATGACCTCACCGGTTTGCGCATTCAAGGCTTCGACGCGGCCATCGATCACACCGACATAGACTTTGCCTTCATAAACAGCGACGCCCCGATTGACGACATCGCAGCAGGCATTGACGCCGACCGCACGATCGACGCCCGGGTCATAGACCCATAGTTCTTCCCCGGTTTTTGCATCTAAGGCATAGACGATCGACCAGGCCGAAGTGACATACATGGTGCCGTCAATCACGATGGGCGTGGACTCGACCCCGCGGGATGTGGCGAGATCGTAAGTCCAGGCCACGCCCAGTTCAGAAATGTTCTCCGCCGTGATCCCGGTCAGCGGGGAATGCCGCGTTTCTTCTCGATCAAAGCCATAGCTAAGCCATTCGTCTGGCGTTGCGGCAGCTTGATCAAGGCGCGCATCCGTGACGTTGGCGAACACTTCGGGGACAGTTTCAACGAACTCTGGCGCCGTTGCTTCCGATCCCGAGCACGCTGACACAGCAATTAAAGATACAGCCGTAATGGCCGCCAAATGAAGCGGTTTCATGGACGCTTTCCTCGTTTCCTCACGTTCTGGCGTCTTGTTGCGCCTTTTGTGGACGAAACAGTATCGGAAATCGAAGCGCTGTCGAGTGCCGACGCAAGGACAGGCCGACCAACAAAAACATGGTGTCAACCTTTTGCCGACATATATTGCGGGTGCGAAAAGGCGATTCTACACGGGGTGCTGAAATGGCGAGCGAAAATAAGCTCAAAAAAAACCTGACCCTGTTCGACGTGTACGCGATTTCGACCGGCGCGATGTTCAGCTCTGGATTCTTCCTCCTGCCAGGGATTGCCGCCAGTTATACAGGCGACTCCGTGTATCTCGCTTATCTATTGGCGGGATTCCTGATCATTCCAGCCATGTTGTGTATGGCTGAGCTTTCGACAGCCATGCCTAAGGCTGGCGGAACTTATTACTTCCTCGACCGAGCACTCGGGCCTTTATTCGGGACGATTGGCGGTCTTGGATCTTGGGTTGCGGTGGTGTTCAAAAGCGCCTTCGCCCTGGTTGGTATGGGCGCCTATCTTAGTCTCTATCTCGATGTTCCAATCACCGTGCTTGCGGTCATCCTCACGCTCGTTTTCGGGCTGGTGAATGCGGTTGGGGCGAAGGAGACGACCTTTCTGCAACGGCTGCTCGTCTCGACTTTGGTGATCATTCTCGCCGCCTTTGTCATTCTTGGGCTGGCCCATTCTGGGGTCTCCGATGGGTTGCGCCCAAACGCTGATACGCAGCCCTTCTTGACCGCCGGCTCCGTCGGCTTCGTGGCGACGATTGGGCTCGTATTTGTATCTTATGCCGGCTTGACGAAAGTCGCGAGCGTCGCCGAAGAAGTGCAAAGTCCGGACGTCAATATCCCCTTGGGAATGGTCCTCTCACTGATCACAGCGACGGCGATTTACACGCTTGGGCTGATCGTCATTATTGCCATTCTGCCGGTCGAGGACCTCTATGGCAGCCTCACCCCAGTCGCTGATGCTGGTCGAGCTTTTGTCGGCGATTGGCCGTTTGATCTTGGGGTCATTCTGATCGTTATTTCAGCCATTGCCGCCTTCGCTTCGACCGGCAATGCCGGCATCATGTCAGCCAGCCGCTATCCCTATGCCATGGCGAAAGACAAGCTGCTGCCCGGCCAATTCGCTGCGATTGGCCGGTTCGGGACGCCAATGTTTTCGATTGCCGTGACCACGCTGAGCATGGTGGCGGTCTTGGTCTTGTTCAATGTCGAAGCCGTGGCGAAACTTGCCAGCGCGTTCCAACTGTTTTTGTTCGGCCTTGTCAGCGTCGCCGTGATTGTTATGCGCGAGAGCCGGATCGCCACCTATAAGCCGGGCTTTCGTTTACCGTTTTACCCCTGGCTGCCGATTACCGGGATCCTGATTTCATTCTGGCTGATTGTCGAAATGGGCATCCTGGCGATTGGTTTTACCGGGATGCTGACCATTGCCTGTGCGCTTTGGTTCCAATTCTATGCGTCCGGGAACCTGGTCCGTCGCGGCGCGATTTATCATGTCCATGAACGCCTCGGACAAATGCGCTATGAGGGGCTTGAGCGCGAATTGATGACAATCATTCATGACCGCACGCAAAAGCAAAATCTGACCTATGAAGCGCTGATAGCGCGGTGCATTGTTCATACCTATTCCCACGGCACTTATACGCGCGAAATGCTTGTCGACGAGATTAAGAATATCGCCCATAGCGCCTATGGCATTGATGAAGGGGTGATGGAGAGCGTGTTCAGTTCTGGTGCTGCGACTTTGCATCCGCTGAGCGAAAATGTGCTCTTGGCCTATCGCAGCTATGATGCGCTAACGAGCCCGGAATTGGTCGTATTTCGGTTTGCCGAAAGCGCCAAAATGTCGATGCCTGAGGCGGAGACGGTCCACACGATTATGATGCTGATTTGCCCTCGCAAACCAGCTGGCTTGGACCTGCGCTTGGCCGGTCACCTCGCCGAAGTGGTGCAGTCTTTTGACTTTGAGCGGCGCTGGTTGGCCGCGAACACAGATAAAGACATGAATGAGATCCTGATGCGGGATGATCATTTCCTCCACGCGCCGATTTCAGACCTTAGCATTTTGCGGGACTCCGTCGGTCAGCCATTGGGTGAGATTGATCTGCCTGGGAGTTGTTTGATTGCGATTATTGAACGCGATGGCGATATCATTATCGCGGCGCCGAAAGAGGTCTTGCAGCCTGGTGACCATGTCGCTGTGATTGGCGAGCCCGAAGATCTGACCGCATTGGTTAGAGGCGAACTGGTGCCAGTGCTCGCTTAAGGTCATTCTGTGCCGCGTCGATGGCGCGGCTCACAAGCGTATGCCAGTCCGCTTCGGTTTCTGCTGTCTGGGTGCCATCTGGGAAGGTCACAGAGCGTGAAGCGTTGACGCAGCCGCCTTCGCCCTTGACGAAGCCGGCAACCGCCTCTGCCGCGCCTGCCCCTTGTGCGCCATAGCCGGGCACGAGGAACAGCGCCTTTGGAGCGCGGGTGCGAATAAGACGCGCCTCGTCTGGGCCCGTGGCGCCAGCAACCAGCATCAAACCAGACCAACCGGAGCGGCCTTCGAGGTCAGCAATCAATGGCGCAAGCTGATCGACCACACGCATATAGAGCGGCAGGCCCTCCAGATTGCGGGTTTGAAAGTCGGCGCTGCCCGGATTGCTGGTTCGGGTCAAAACGATAACGCCTTTATGCGCGCGTTTTGCGGCCTCTACATGTGGCCGTATCGTATCGACCCCCATATACGGGTTAATCGTCAGTGCGTCGCAGGTGAACGGAGCGTTCGAGCTGAGATACGCGTCTGCATAGCCTTGCGCGGTCGAGCCGATATCGCCGCGTTTGGCGTCGGCGAGCACCAGCAGACCGGCCGCGCTGGCGGCCTGACAGACTTGTGAAAATGCGCGTATGCCTTGCCAGCCATGCCGCTCAAACAGAGCCATTTGGGGTTTGACCATCCCAACCCGGCCCTGCGCAGCCTTAACCACCGCAATGCCCCATTTCTCAAGGCCTTCAGGCGTGTCACCGCCAAACATTTTAGGGATACGACCGGCGTGCGGATCAATGCCCACGCAGAGTGGACCAAATGTGCGCGTCGCCGCGATGAACCGGTCGGCAAACATCGCGCCTATTCGTCCACGCTGCAGGCCACTTTGACCACTTGCAAGTTGCGCCGCGCATGGTCGGCTTCACGGCCATAAGTGTCGGTTGAGAAGCGACGTGGGCTCTCGCCAATCGTGTCTGCGCCAGTGGCTTTTACAAACTCAGCCACTGCTTCGGGTGAGGCTGTATAGATCCGTCCACGGCGTGCACTTTCGGCGACAATCACCCCGCGGACATTGCCATCCTCATCGTAAACCGGTCCGCCGCTGAGCCCGCCTAAAGAGCCCAATAAGCCGCGTGTGCGTCCTGTCTCTGCCCAGGCCAGCACCGATTCGCTGTTCGAGCGCCGACCGCGCGATATCAAGTTAGATCGCGCCATTAAACGGGATGCCGCTTCCCCGGGTCGACCCTGCGGATAGCCGACATGAAACCCGTATGCGCCCAAGCGCAGATCATTCTGGGTGTTTAATGGTGCGGGGTTCGGGCTGGTCTCTGTTTCAATCAGCGCTAAGTCGAATTGCTCGGATATGATGACGCTGCGGGCCGGGTCATATCGGCCTGGCGCGACCAGCAGGGCGACATCTGTACAACCTTCGACAACATGCCGAGCCGTGAGCCATTGCCCGCGATTATTGATTGCGAAGGCGCTGCCAATCCCGCTCTTGGGGGCTGTGACCTGCACCAAAACGCGCTCATCGAACGCCGATGGTGGTGGCAGCATCGCCCCTTCTTGTTCGATTGCTTCGGGCGGCGGCGGCGGTGTGTCATCATCACCGCCCGAGAAAATCGCCCAGAGCACGACGCCCAGCACCAAGAGGTACAAAATCCAATCCGGCACCCATCTTAGCACGTTAGCAAAATCCCCTTACATCCGACCAAGATTTGGGTCCCATAAGCCAGCCCCGAGCAACAAAGCCACGGCGAGCTTTGCGGCGATTAAAACGATTGCGGCGCCAGCTTCATCGTTTTGGATGCGGCTCGGTATATCGCTCAGGATCATGTCGATGACCCGATAGGTGAGCAATTGTAGCAGCAGGGCCACACTGCCCCATAGAAGCAAGTCTATCAGCGTCAAGCTGGAGGCCAGACACGAGGCGATCGGAATCGCCAATCCGGCAATCGCGCCGGCCAGGGCCAGCCCCGCGGCGCCATTACCGCCGCGAACCAGAGCGAGTTCTTTCCAGGGAGTCAGGAGCACGTAGATGGTGCTGGCAATGAGTAAAAGGATGCCCGCTGTGCCGGTCATCAACAGAAAATCAGGGAACCCCTGACGAAAAGATTCGAGCGTTGCCGACATGGTTTGAACTCTTGCCTGTTAAGCCACCCGCATTTGCTCTAACCAAGCCTGAGAGCCCACTCAAGACGAAAGGACGTTAAAATGCTTCACGGGAAAACAGCTTTGGTCACCGGTTCGACCAGCGGAATTGGGCTTGGGATCGCAAAAGCGCTTGCAGAACAGGGCGCTGACATCGTTTTGAGTGGTCTAGCAAGTGAGTCAGACGCCGACGCATTGAAGCATGAGTTCGCCTCAACCTACAATGTAAAAGCGGGTTTTTCAGGTGCGGACTTAACCGACCCGGATGCGATTGAAGGTCTTATGGGATATGTTGCACGGGATTTTGGCGGCGTTGATATCCTCGTCAACAATGCTGGCATTCAACATGTTTCGCCGATTGAAGACTTCCCGGTGGCGCGTTGGGATTTGATCATCGCCCTCAACCTGACCGCCGCATTCCATACGACACGAATGGCGATGGCGCGAATGAAGGAAAACGGTTGGGGCCGGATCATCAACACCGCGTCGGCGCACGCCTTAGTGGCGTCGCCGTTCAAATCCGCTTATGTCGCTGCCAAACATGGGATCGCAGGGTTGACCAAAGTGGTCGCATTGGAAGGCGCGGAACACGGCGTGCGCTGCAATGCCATTTGTCCCGGCTATGTGTATACACCCTTGGTGGAGGGACAAGTTGCCGATACGGCAAAAGCACGCGGCATGACCGAAGACGAGGTGAAACGCGACGTCTTACTCGCGGCTCAACCAACCAAAGAATTTGTCACCTCAGAGCAAATTGGCGCTTTTGCAGCCTTTCTCTGCGGACCTGGCGGCGAGTCGATCAATGGCGCAATCCTCAGCATGGATGGTGGCTGGGTGGCACAATAGGAGGCAAAGATGGCGCAAAGACATATGCACGACCAGGTCGAGGAATGGACCCGCAATGGGGCGGTGTTGCTGCAAGATTTTTTGACCGCTGAAGAGGTCCAGCCCTGTTTTGAAGATATGCGCGCCCTGTATGGCGATCGTGCGCCCACTGACCGCAACGCCCGACAAGATGATCATGGCGATCAAGTGGGCGCCTTCCACTTTGATCAGTTCCGCAATAATGAGGATATGCCGTTTAACTGCTCGCCGGCGCTCAATCTGCTCGGATTGCACCCGGCACTGATCGCAATGGCCAAAGCTGCACTTGGTACAGATGATGTCCGGCTCTACCAATCGCACACATGGGCGAAATATACCGGCGCTGCAGATTACGAGCAGCCCTTTCATTGTGACTTCAAGAACCACACGCTGACGGTCCCGTCAGACGCGCCATCGGGCCGGACGATAAATTATATGATCTACCTCACCGATGTCACCGAAGCACACGGCGCCATCAGCTATGTGCCCCTGAGCGACAGCGATCCGATCACCGGTCCCAATCGCGCAATGTTCTTGGACACCGATGTCGAGACCCAAAAGCGATTGCAATCGGTGGAGCGCCGCGGCGTCGGCGGCGCAGGCACGATCTTCGCCTATGGGATCGACGTCTATCATCGCGGCATGAACCTGACCGCACCTGGCGGATATCGCTATACATTGACCGCAAGCTACAAAGCCGCGGGAAATGACATGATCGGATGGTCGGCTTGGCCGCATGCCTTTCTGAAGCCTTGGCATTTGATTATCAATAACGCGACTCCAGAACAGCTGGCTTGCCTTGGGATTCCACGGCCTGGCGACACCTTCTGGACGGAGCGAACGCTGACCCGAGCGCAGTTACGCTGGCCTGATTGGGACCTAACCCCGTATCGCCATGCGGCGGCTGCTTTCACGACAAGATAAGCGGGCTGCAGATTCTGTTTTCGAGCAATTGATTTGACCTCACTATTCCGTTAGCGACGGAGCGAACGCGGCAAATGCGGGGCAAGTTTAGGAGCTTTCATGTCGCTTGCGGGCTATGAGATTTTTGCCCTGATCGGCTTTGTCTTTGCCGCCTATGCGGTGATTGCCAATGACTCCATTCAAACCCTTGGGACATTCCTGGCTTCAAACGCTCACCGGCCATGGTGGCTCTTGTGGCTGTTCGCGGCGGGCATCATGGTCGCGGCCCTGCTGTTTCAGCTATTTTTTGGCGGCGGCGATATTGCTGATGGCAAGCTGAACCCGATTCCCTATCCAGAAAATGGGATCCAGTGGTGGCATGCTTTACCGCCTTTGGTTTTGATCTTCCTAACCCGATTTGGCATCCCGGTCTCAACCACATTCTTAGTGCTGACCGTGTTCGCTTTATCGGGCGGCTCAGCGACAGAAGGCGTGATGGGCAGCATGCTGCTAAAGTCACTGCTCGGTTACGTCGTTGCCTTCGCTGCGGGCGCGATTGTGTGGTTGGTAATCTCGCGGATCTGGGAAGTGTGGGTCGGCCGCACGCGCGATGACGGCGAACGGCTGCACCCCGTTTGGACGGTTTTCCAATGGGCGACGACCGGATTTCTGTGGTGGACCTGGTTGCTTCAGGATTTCGCCAATATTTTCGTCTTTATGCCGCGTGAACCCGTCTTGGATGCCGATGGCAATGTCACAATGATGGTGTTCCAACCCGAGGTCATTGTCGGCGGCGCGTTGCTGATGGCGGCCATGATGGCCTATATTTTTAAGACCCGCGGCGGCGAAATCCAGAAAATCGTCCTCTCAAAAACCAATACGACGGACATTCGAGCCGCAACGATTGTTGACCTGATTTACGCGATTGTCTTGTTTTATTTCAAAGAAATGAACGATGTCCCGATGAGCACAACATGGGTGTTCCTGGGTCTTCTCGCCGGCCGCGAAATGGCTATTTCGTTCGTGACGGCGCTGCGCGAACGCGGCGCGGCTCTGATCGATGTGAGCTCGGACGCGGGCCGCGCAATTATCGGCTTGATCATCAGCGTTATTCTGGCGGTTGGCATGCCCTGGGCCGCGACCGGGCAAATGCCAACCTTTTAAGGTGCAAACGGTCAGCGTCGCTCGAACGGGTCGCGCATCAGGATAACATCTTCGCGCTCCGGCGATGTCGAAACCAAGGCGCAGGGCTTGCCGACCAGTTCTTCCAAGCGGCGCGCATATTTCACCGCTTCAGCCGGTAGGTCATTCCAAGACCGCGCGCCACGCGTCGACCCGGTCCAGCCCGGCATCGTTTCATAGATCGGCTGCACCGCTTGCTGCGCCGCGGCGGTGGCGGGCAAATAGTCCAGTACCGCATCGCCAAGCTGGTAGCCGGTGCAGACTTTGATCTCGTCCATACCATCGAGCACATCGAGTTTCGTCAGGGCCAATCCATCGACACCGGACACAGCACAAGCTTGCCGGACCATAACCGCATCAAACCAACCACAGCGGCGCGCGCGCCCCGTCACGGTGCCAAACTCGCGGCCGCGTTCGCCCAAGCCTCGCCCGATATCATCGAACAATTCGGTTGGAAACGGGCCGGCACCCACCCTTGTCGTATAGGCTTTGGCGAGGCCTAGGACATACGTGACCGCTCGCGGTCCAAGGCCAGTGCCGGGCGCGGCCTGACCGGCGACAACGTTCGATGAGGTGACGAACGGATAAGTGCCATGGTCAACATCGAGCATCACCCCTTGGGCGCCTTCAAATAGAATGCGGCGCCCGAGTTTCTGGCTCTCACCGAGGATTTTCCAGGCCGGTCCGGCATAGCTGAGGAGGCGCGGCGCAATTGCCAGCAGCTCGGCCTTAATGGCGCTGGCATCTGGCGCCTCAAGGCCGAGACCGGATCGCAAAGGGGCATGATGCGCAATCAAGCGATCCAGTTTTTGGTCCAGGGCCGTCTCATCTGCGAGATCGGCGACCCGGATCGCCCGCCGACCGACTTTGTCCTCATAGGCCGGGCCAATCCCGCGTTTTGTCGTGCCAATTTTGCCCTTTTGGCTGGCCGCTTGCTCACGTGCCTCATCAAGGTCTTGATGCCAGGGCAATATCAAACAGGCGGTTTCGGCAAGCAGCAAATCGTCAGGCGTGATCTGGATGCCCTGCTGGGCCATTTGGTCAAGTTCGCGCAGAAGCTGCCAAGGGTCGACCACGACGCCATTGCCGATCACTGAGAGCTTGCCGCCCCGCACCACGCCCGAGGGGAGAAGGTTGAGTTTAAATGTCGTACCACCGATCACCAGTGTGTGCCCGGCATTGTGTCCGCCTTGAAAGCGGGCGATGACATCAGCGCGGTGCGAGAGCCAGTCAACAATTTTTCCCTTGCCTTCATCACCCCATTGCGCACCAACAACAACGACACCTGACATGTGAAGATTCTCCCAATCATTGGATCCGCGCCAGTGACCGTGTTTGGGGACAATTGGCAAGACCCAGACCGGCCATCATCGGTCAAAAATATCGTTTAAATTCAACCGAACGGTTTAGCTCAAAGCTCAACAAAACATGTTAGTGGCCCACAAATGAAGGGTGGAACCAAAACCCTAGCGCCATATTCGATGCGAAAAAGCTTGTTGGCCCTGGCGGCTTATCTTGGCTCCAGCCTAACCGTCTGCGCTGACATGCTCGACCGGCCGCACTTCCAGGTGGACGGCATCGCAATCGTTTGGTCCGCAGACGGCGATGGGTCGACGCCGATTGTGTCAGACTTTCTGGTGGATGATGGGGCGGCCAATACCGATTTGATCGCAGCGGACGCCCATACGGTCATCACAGGGACGCTGACGGCGGCGGAGTCCTCCTTTCCTGACGGCGCCGGCGCGGCACTGCGCATTCAACGCATTCGCGGCGGTCCGAACCAAGATACGCTGCAAGGGGATACGCTCACCACCGCAGACGACGTCCTGACGCCGTTTGAATTGCGCAGCAATACTGATGTGCGCACACTCAACAGCAATATTCTCAATAGTTTTTATGTGGCCACAAATGTTCCATTCAATATCGATGTGATTGCCTCGACGTCCGGCGATCCGGCCGATTTGGATCTGATCCGCTTGCGAATGCGGGTGGCAGAAACGGGGTCGGATGACGGCTTATCTTTCGGCACAGCGGCGCAGTTTCCGCACAGTGGTGCGTCTGACAGCGCGGGTGTCCAGTGGGGCAGTTATCGCCGTCTCTCGCGTCTGACCGCTGGCCGCGACATTTTTCGCGGCAATCGCCGCACGGCTGACGCGCCGGGATCGATTGCCGACCAGTCGGTGCGGTTCGATTTGGATTATCGATGGAACACGGGCAATATCGACCTCAGCGAGGGGGTATTCGATGTCGCGGCGGATATGGTCTACACCGTCTATATTCCGTAATCAGTGAAAGATGGACGGTTTCGATGCTTCGAAGCGGGCATGCGCGCGCGCGATAGAGGCATGCTGTCGGAGCGGTGCCATTTGATAGGTCTGCTCGCGCAAGAAGTTCATCAACTCTTGGCGTTTGCCCGCCATTGCCAGCACATCAGGGGTCAAGGTTTCGCCAATATGGACCGGGATCGCGGTCCCGACGCGGCGTTTAACCTCACGAAAGATCAGTGCCAGCCGGAGTTCGATCGACATATGGCTCGCCCATTGGAACAATCGCGAATTTTGCCCTTCAAAAAAGATCGGCGTGACGGAGGCGCCGCTGCGACTGATCAATTTAGCGGTGAACGGTTTCCATGTATCGTCGACCGCGATGCGGCTAAACGGCGTCGGCGATGTCGAGACGCCGCCAGCCGGAAAAACGATGATACACTCGCCATTCTTTAGCCGCTCTAAGCTCTCTGCGCGTGTGGCAATATTGGTGTCCCGGGCCTCTTTGGTCGGGTTAAAGTCGATTGGGAGCAGCCATTCTCGTGCCTCCGGTGCGCCGTCTAAGACCGCATTGGTCAAAACTTTGAAATCGGTTCGCCGCAGCGAGACAAGCCAAGAGATCAGCAATCCGTCCAAAACGCCAAAAGGATGGTTGGCGACGATGACCAGAGGTCCGTGGCTGGGGATCTGGGCCAAGCGCCGCGAGCTGAATTCAACATCTAGATCCAGCAACTTAATCGCCGCTGCGAAAAACGGCTCGTGCGCGAGATTGGCGCGATAGGTTTCATACAAGTTTTGTAGGTAAGGCTGCCCGGATAGGCGCTCAATGGTTCGCACCATGCTCCGCTTCAGCGGATGATCAAAATATGCCGCATATGAGAGCTTCGGTGTTTCCATCCCGCGTTGAAATTGCGTCATTTTATTCTTTCCGGCAAGGACCCTGACTCAGTCCTTCATCAGCCCCGCGGCTTTCAGGGTTTTCCCGGCTCGGATGACGCGCGCGAGCTTTTCTTCGGATGAGCGATCACCGCGATTGGAGTCGGGGTGGAACCGGCGGACATATTCGGCATAGCGCGCCCGAATTTCAGGGGCCTTGGCGTCGGCGTCTAAGTCGAGCTCTTCTAAAGCACGTTTGGCAAGGCCGGTCGCGGATCGTTTGGCGCGCCGTTCGGCGCGTGCCGTCGCAGCATCTTCGAAAAATTCCGCGCCGCGCCACGTTTTCGGGTCGTGCGCTTTGCCGGCTTTGTCACCGCCCATAGGTCCAGCGCCCATCTTCCAGGTTTGTTTGAATCCAAAGCGCGCATTCTCGTTGAACGCCTTGATTTGCTCTTCCGTCATTGTTTCGAAGAAGTTGAAATTCCGATTATACTCCGCCGCATGGCGTTTGCAGAAATAGTGGTGACCGTCGCCAAACTGTTTGGGCGCGGGATACTCCCCGGCGAGGTCACATCCGGGATGGTCGCAAATGCGCGTTTTCGACGCTTTTGCACGCGACGTCTCGTCGGTTGGCGGCTTCACCCTTATATCGGTGAACTTCGGGCGGTATTCGTATCCATCATCCATCAGCGGGCTAACATAGTTGCTTCGAGTTAAAGAGACCAGGATTAATGACCAGATCACAGCGTATTCATGAATCTTTGACGAAAGCTTTCGCGCCGCACGAACTTCAGGTCACAGATGATAGCCATTTGCACGCCGGTCATGCCGGCGCACGCCCGGACGGGGAAACCCATTATACAGTGAAAATTCAGTCGGCCGCTTTCGCTGGAATGAGCCGGGTTGCGATGCAACGCGCAGTTTTGGACGCGTTAAAAGACGAGTTCGCGTCAGGGTTGCACGCGCTCTCCATTAAAGCCACGTCATAAAGGCCAGAGCACAGATTTCGTTAAGCCCTTCCGGCTAGTCTGGCAGCTGCGGAGAGTAGAATGTCAACAGCTACGAAGCCACAGTCGCATACCGAGGAAGGGCGGATCACAGTGCGCGTGACGGCCACCCCGGATCAGACGTGGGCGGTGAATGCCGACTATCTCCATTCGCGCCTCGATGTTTTGCGCAAGCTGGGGGCACACTACGCCAATCGGATTTGGTTGCTCGACTTAATTTCTGATCTGTTGCTCGTCGCCGGCGTCATATGCGCTTTTTTTGTTGCGTGGTGGACATTCATTCCGATCACCGGTTTGGCGTGTCTG
>JBCCXW010000045.1:0-23704 GCA_039191105.1 Pseudomonadota bacterium | reverse complement strand
CCATCCGTATCTGGAATATTTTCAAGCGAGACCGACTGGGCGAAGTCGAACGTGCATTTTGCGTGATCGCGATTCAAACGGGGGCCTGCCAAACCATCTGCATTCCCCTCGCGCACCATGAATGAGAACACAGAGACAATTTCCCCAGACTGGGTGTCCGGGTCATAGTTTTGCAGGAAGGGGCCACCGGAGACGCCGACTGACAAACCGCATACATTAAGGAACAGATTCGAGTTGCTATAATTGCCGAGGGAACGGGAACAATACATGAGAGCTGGATCAAACCCATTGGGATACCCCACGCCATAGGTAAAAGACCCTTCATTACTGGATCCGGTAATGGGGGCATCGAATTTGATTGGCATGGACCCAACCTGTGCGTCCACAGCGTCGGTCGGCAGGATGTTGGGCCCAATATAGGCCTCCTCGTCAGAGACAATGTAGAAGCTGTATTCATAGCTCAATGGAAAAACTCTTCCGGCGTTCGCATAGCCATCTGGCACGACGGCTAAATTAGGGGCCCAACATCCAAACGGACTCTGGTCGCACCCAAAAGTTCGAATATCTTCTGATGGCACGTCGTGGCTTGGAATAAACAGGACATTGCGCGCAAAACTTTTTTTGTGCCGCTCATAGACGCAGTGCGAGGCGGTCAGAATGATCGATCGCCCGGTGACCGGTTCGGTCACAACGGTTCCGCTGCATTGAAAAGCACGCCATTCTGTTCGCTCATCATTGCTTGGGTGTTCGTAGAGGAGACGTCCAATGCTCGTGCGCACCAGACCATTCCCCTTCCATGAATCGAGACGAACGGGTTCGGGGCTGGGTGGCAAGGGGGAGTCACGCAGGATGGCCCATTGAATGGGTGTGGGCATCCAGGTTCTGTTCGTATCCAGCGCAGCAGCCATCCAGACGAGCTCATCTGGACGGTCGATCGGTAAGCGCGCCTCCCATGTCCGATGACCAATATAGCGGCCCATTTGACTGAATTGTTCAGTGCCGTGAAGGAAATAAAAGACCACGAATGAAATCGGCGCATCTGGATCAGAGAGTTGAACCTGAAACACTGTCTCGCGGTCGATGTTTGCGCCCGGGGCTGGGGTCAAAATTGAAAGCGTGGGCTGGCGAGAGTCTGACGAGTCGGACGTCGTGGTTAAGTGAAAAGGCGTGGGCACAGACTGATAATGCGTCAGGTGTTGGTCGTGAGGGTCTTGAGTCTCCACCTCGCCCGTCTTTGCATCCAAGATGAAACTTGGGGCCCGCGCTTGGGCGATTCTGTCCGGCGTCCAATAGGCTGCAATGCGGGCCGCACGCTCCGACTCCGGACGGGGTGAGTTTAGGGAGGCTGTCGAGTCCGCCATCGCGGTGAAGTGTATGCCTGCAATCAAGCACACTGAAATACAAAAAAATGCACACCGGAAGAGTTTCATTAGAATAACCAGTCAAATAAACAAATTTCACAAATAATAAATTTGTAATTTTGCTTATACACTAATTTTATACTGAAAACAGCAACTTAGGGTTACAATAGGTTTATTGGTGTGTTCTATTTCATCATTACATACAACTATTTAGGGGCTGTTTTGATTGAGGGGCGGCGTCAAACAAAAAGCTGCGGCCTAGACCGCAGCTTTCGCAAAAAAAGAAAGGCCGGAGCCATTCTGCTCCGGCCTTTTTTAATCAGGCGCCGTCTTCGACAATCGGCGTGAGAAGGATCTCTACGCGTCTATTGGCAACCCGGCCCGCCTGAGTTGAGTTATCGGCAATGGGTTGGGTTTCACCCATGCCGAAAGCTTGCATTCGAATTGGCTGCACGCCGCTATTGATGAGATAGGTTTGCACAGATGCGGCCCGTCGCTCCGACAAAGCCATATTATAATCATCCGGGCCGTCAGCGCTGGCATGTCCAACCACATCGACGGCTGTTTTCGGATAATTGATGAGCGTGGCGCTGAGATCATCCAGCGTGACATAGAAGTCGCTCTTGATCGCCGCGCTATCGACGTCGAACGTAATGCCCGATGGCATGCTGAGCTCGATCGTATCGCCGTTGCGGTCAACTTCAATTCCAGTTCCGGCCGTTTGGCGACGCAGCTCTTCTTCCTGCCGGTCCATATAAACGCCAATGCCTGCGCCTGCGAGGCCGCCAACGACGGCGCCGATCGCGGCATTGCGTTTGTCGTCGCCGCCCGCCATCATGCCAACGCCCGCGCCGGCAATGGCGCCGCCAGCGGTTGTTCCAATCGTGCGGTTCGAAACATTTTGACACCCAGCCAGTAAGGCAGCCGCAGTCAAAATGGTCAGAGTGGTCTTCATGAGAACCTCCCCAGTTGCGTGGCTAAAACGCCACCAGTTGTCCAATTCGCCAAGTGAAATAATCGCAATCCTGGTTAACAGGAATCGCTTCTTTCCACTTGGCATCGCGAATTCCACATAGGTCTCAAGGCTTTACTTCGTTCCAATCACCCATGAAAAATTTCCGCGATTGCATTGACCGTACCCGCTCTTTCATGAACCGAACGCAACTGAATGCAAGGCAACCAAAGCGGGCAGGAATGCCTAGATTTAGCCCTGTTTTTGTTGCGGTTTTCACACTAAGACAGAGGCTCATAGAGGAGTGGTCTGATGGTTACGACATTGGTTTCAGCATATGCGTTAATGCTCGCTTTTGGCCCGCAAGTGCAGGCCGTATTGCTGCTCAAAGCGGATGCCGCGACCGCGGCGCAAGCGGATATCGAACGCATCGAACCGGATGCCGCGGCGCGTGCTCTGCCGTCCCAGTCCGAAACCGCCCTGGTGGAAACAGCCACCAATAACGCCGCGGCTGCGCCCGCGCGCGCGATCATCGTCACCGAAGAGCGCCCGACTGTTCAAGCAGCCGAAAGGGTGGAGGTGCGCGAATTGGAGACACCCCCCGCGGCGATCGCGGTGCAAGCCGATCCGGTCGCGCCAAGGCCAACACCAACGCCCGCGCCGTCTGGTGATATCTCGCCATCTGACTGGCCAACGCATTTAACGGCTGCCGCCCGCGCCATGGCAGCCGCCAAAACCGCAAAAGGCAGCTTCGTTCAGACCAATGCCGATGGCAGCGTTTCCACCGGAGAGTTTGCGCTCAGTCGACCCGGGCGGATGCGCTTCGACTATGATGATCCTGCGCCGATCCTTATTGTCGCCGACGGCACGACCGTTGCGCTTGAAGATCGCGAACTTGAAACTGTCGATCGTGTGCCAATTCGATCCACACCGCTAAACCTATTACTGTCGAGCGATCTCGATTTTGGTGCGGATGCTGACGTTCTGCGCGTGATGCAAAACGCAGATCGCATCGGTATTCAGGTCAATGATCCCACCGGTGAACTTGAAGGCACGCTGACCATGGTGTTTGAAAAAGCGACTTATGATTTGCTCGGCTGGCTCGCGATTGACGGCAATTTGCAAACGACCGTAGTCGATTTGCTAGAGGTCGAGACCAATGTTCAGGTTGATCCGCGTTTGTTTCGTTTGGACGACGCAGAAGATGAGGAAGATGAGCGCTAGACAGCAAAAAACCAGATCGGATGATCCGATCTGGTTCTCGCGCTCCTCCGCGTACGTCCCCACGACTCACGGGTGCTCTATCTAAAGTTGAAAAATTCTGTGCAAATAGGATGCCAGACTTCTGTTCTTTACATACCAGTGGTATGTTAGTGGTCAACCAGAAATCGCGAGTCGCAATGGCCAAACGCTCAAAAGCTGATGCAGAAAAGACACGCGAGCAGTTGATCCGGGTGGCGACAAGACGATTTGAAACTCAAGGTTTTGTCGATACGTCGATCAATGATATTTGTGTTGAACTTGGAATCACCAAGGGCGCGCTGTTCCACCACTTCAAATCGAAACAAATCTTGTTTCGAGAGGTCTGGACACGTCTGCAAGTCGCAATGGATCAAGAAGCCCGGGTCGCTGCGACAGCGGCGCGCAGCCGAGCCGATCCCTATAGTGCCTTTTTGGCGGGCTGCCGAACCTATCTCAAATACGCTTCGCGGCGTGACTATCAGCAAATCGTTCTCATCGACGGACCAGCGGTTTTAGGGCTGCAAGGCTGGTATGAAAGCGACCATGATCTCGGCACGCAAAACGTCCGGGCAGGGGTGCGCTATCTTGCTAAAAAGGGGATTGTGGCCGCGCATCGCGTCGATGCCTTGGCGGTGATGATCCAAAGCGCGCTGAACGGAGCGGGTTTCGCGCTCGCGCGGGACGAAGCCGGAATCACCGCAGACTCGATCTATGATGCGTTTGAGGCGATGGTGAAGGCGCTACGTTAAGCGCTAATCAGGTCTGCAAATCGACGAAATACGTAGAAACTGTCTTGTGGGCCGGGACTGGCTTCTGGGTGGTGTTGCACTGAAATGATCGGCTTCCCAGCGACCGCCAGACCGGAATTTGTGCCATCGAACAAAGAGCGATGGCTCTCTTCGACACCCTCTGGCAGGGTCTTTGGATCAACCGTGAAGCCGTGATTCATGGACACGATTTCGACTTTCCCAGTGGCGAGATCTTTGACGGGATGATTGGCGCCGTGATGGCCTTGCACCATTTTGATAGTCTTCGCGCCGAGGGTAAGAGCCAATAATTGATGCCCCAGGCAGATCCCCAGAACCGGCAAACCACTATCAACCACGGCGCGCAGCATTGCGCCTGAGCGTTCAAATGTCGCCGCGGGGTCGCCAGGACCATTTGACAGCACAATGCCATCCGGGCTCAACGCTTTGATGTCGGCAAAAGACACATCCCCATTCACCACGGTCGCGCGCAGACTGACATTTGCGAGATTGCGCAGAATGTTCTTTTTGACGCCGAAATCGACGACTACGACATGCTTTTCCGCAGCCTCAAGCGCGGCAAAGCCGGTGCTCAAGTCCCAAAGGCGCTCAGTATGATCAAAAGCGGCGTCGGCATCGACATTTGCCGCGAGATCTGCAGCCTCTAAGCCCTCCCAAGCCTGGGCCGCTTTGATCAAGGCATCAACATCAATTTGGCCATCTGGCGCGTGTTGAACGGCACATTTTTGCATGCCTTTTTCGCGAATGAGGCGAGTGAGTGCCCTGGTGTCCACGCCCGACAGGCCAACAATTCCTTTTTTGGTCAGCCAAGCGTCGAAATGATCCTCAGAACGCCAATTGGATGGCGGCGTTATGGTTTCGCGAAACACCGTCGCGACGGCCGCTTTTGATGCGTTTGCGCTCGATTCCTCATGATCATCGGGATTTGTGCCGACATTCCCAATATGCGGAAAGGTAAACAAGACCACCTGTTGCGCGTATGAAGGATCGGTTAGAATCTCTTGGTAACCGGTCATTGCGGTATTGAAACAAAGCTCGCCCACTGCGGTGTTTACAGCCCCTGCGCCGGTCCCGAGAAAAACAGTTCCATCCGCAAGCGCTAAAGCGCCGCTCGCCTGATGAGCGAATCCGGATTGATTTTTATCGCTCAAACGCTTATCTCCCACGCTTCGCTGAATTTCACGGTCTCGTCACCTTAACGGATTATCAGTCAAACGGGTGGCAGATACGGTGCAGCGGAGGGAACCGTCAAGCGGTTTTGAGGCGTATATTGCGGCTTTTTGAGGCGTTCAAATGGGTCAATTGGATCATACCGTCCAAGTAACACTTAGAAATCGAGTAAATATGGCTGTTCGCCAGGCAGAAGCGCAGGACGCGAACAGCGTCGAAGCGCAAACCTTGCGATTGATGAAGTGTGCCATCGATGACCGCGATGTCATCGCGCGCAGCCGTGGTGAGTGCGGCGGATGCGATAATGAGGTCATTCTTGATTTGCTCGAAACCATGGCGGCGCAACGCGAACAATCGATCAAGCTCTATGATGAAGCAGGCCGGATTGTAGATGCGGAGCGTGAGCGCGAAGAATTGGACATCATCAATAGCTTTCTTCCGAAACCACTGGCGGGAGAAGCGCTTGAGAGTGCTGTGGCCGCGGTGGTGACCGAATTGCGCGCGAGCAAGCTGCGCGATGTCGGCCGCTGCATGACGGCGCTTCGCGAAAAATATCCCGGCCGGATCGAATGCGGCCCAGCAAGCAAGGCGGTTCGCGCAGCGATAGGCTAGACGTAAAGCGCAAAATTCATCAACGTGTTCGCGTCACGCGGAGGCAGTGAACGCTATGAGAATGCTCATCGTTGCGCTTATATTTTTGGTCCTTGGCGCCGTGATTGGGGTCTTCACCTATACCCGCTTTGTCCCGCCACCTTTGGACGTCCTGGCGCGGGCGGCGGCGTTTGAAGGTGATCGCGATTATTTCTTCCAAAATGCGAGCGAGCTGTATCCGACCCGTACCGTTTCGCGCGCCACGTCTGGAACCCCTTTGCCGGTGCGGGAGGGCGCCTTAGACGGCTTCACCTATGCGTTTGACGGCGAAACGCGGACGCTTGAGCACCTCTATTCGACCATGGAGACATCGGGTCTGATCATTCTCCATGATGGGCAAATTCTGCATGAAAGCTATAGTCGCGGCGCCGACGCAGGTACGCGGTTCACGACCTGGTCATTGGTGAAGTCGATCACCTCGACATTGATCGGCGTCGCGATCGCGGACGGCAAGATCGATAGCGTCGATGATCCATTATCGAAATATCTCCCTGAAACGATTGGCACGGCCTATGACGGCGTCACGATCAAACAGGCGCTGCA
Organism: Pseudomonadota bacterium; assembly: GCA_039191105.1. Lineage (GTDB taxonomy): Bacteria > Pseudomonadota > Alphaproteobacteria > Caulobacterales > Hyphomonadaceae > Henriciella. The sequence continues at coordinate 17,018 of JBCCXW010000045.1, read as the reverse complement.
AATGTCATCTGGCGTGCGCTTTGATCCGGATATCTGGAACGGAAATCTAGACGATACGGCGGATGTGCTGACCAAGAGTGTCGTCACTGGGCGCTATCCGGCCTTCGAGCTTGCCATCGAGTATCCACGCGAGGCGCCCCCCGGGACGAAATTCAATTATAACACGGCCGAGAGCCAAGTTCTGCTTGAACTGATCCGCCGAGCCACTGGTATGAACGCAGCGACATATTTGGAAGACAAAATCTGGCGGCCTGTCGGGATGCAATATGACGGGGCGTGGATCATTGACCGGGCGGGGGCGGATGGGGCGGAGGTCGGGGGCGCGATGTTCAATGCCGCTCTGCGCGATTGGGCCCGATTTGGCCTGTTTATTCAGCGAGAAGGCCGTTGGAATGGCGCGCAAATCCTACCGCCGGACTGGGTCGACCGGGCCACGGTTGCTGATGAACCGCACCTTCAACCGGGCATCGTTCATCCCAATCCCAATCGGGGATATGCATGGCATTGGTGGACCTATGCTGACGGCACGTTCACGGCATCCGGGGCGAATGGACAGACCCTCTACATTGACCGCGAAAACAAATTGGTTGTGGCGCGTGCCAGCGCGTGGCCTGAAGGCTATGTCCGGGCCCACGATGACCAATCATTTGCATTTTATAAAGCCTTGGCCGATTGGCTGGCTCAAGACGCATCCGACACCGTTACGCCAGATGGGATCGGAGATCTGGCCGAAGCCCCCTAGGCTGCAATCACAAAGCGATTCCGGCCGAGATCCTTGGCTTCATAAAGCGCATCATCGGCCCGCGATAAGACAGAGCTCACCGTATCGCGCGGGTGCGCGATGCCGATGCCGATGCTCGCCGAAACGCGAATCTGCACATTCTGGTAGGTACACGGCGTCGCCGCGATCCGTTTTCGGATGGTCTCGGCCTGCGCGTGAAGTTCCGAGACATGGACATATTGCACCAGCAGCGCGAACTCTTCGCCGCCGAGACGAGACACGAGACTGTCCTCGGGCGCTGCGAGTTTGATTTGCCGCGCGGCATGGATCAGCACCTCGTCGCCGGCATCATGGCCGTAAACATCATTCACTTGCTTAAAGTGGTCGAGATCGACAATGAAAATTCCGACTCCGATATAGTCTAAGTCGCTGTCTCGAAACATCGCGTCGGCGTGGTGCATAAATGACCGGCGGTTGGCGAGACCCGTCATCTCATCCGTCCGTGCAAGCCGCGATACAGCCAACATGCGGCGATGATTCATCAGGCCCTGATAGCCGATAATACCGGTGCACAAGGGAACAATCACTAAGGGCAAGAAAATCGCGGTCCGGATCGCTTGGTGATGGATGTCCGTCTCGTAATGGCGCGTCGTGAACCACGTTGTCGACGCTGCGATGAGCACCGCTATGACAACAATCATAAGCGTTGTCATGACCATGCTGGCCGCAAATTCGCGCTCCGACGGCACGTTGTATGGGTCTGTGCTGATTTTCAAGATAACGTCCACCTGCCGCCATTCTATCGGCGCGCAGATAGCAAAGTGTTCCAAAATTCGTTCAAATTTTTGCAATCGCGCGGTCCGGACAGCGGGCAATGGCTGTGTTCCGCTGAGAAAAAGCGATCTTATGCTTCGCGCCGCGCGGTCGGCGCGCTATATATCGTTAATGAGCCCTGCTGTGCGGATACCCGAAGGTTTTGTTGACGAACTGAAAGCGCGTTTGCGCCCATCGGATATTATTGGGCGAAAAGTGAAGCTGAAAAAGCAGGGCAAAGAGTGGGTCGGGCTATCGCCCTTCACGAATGAAAAAACGCCGAGCTTCTATGTCAACGACCAGAAGAAGATCTTCAAATGCTTTTCGTCTGGCCTCGGCGGTGATGTCATTTCGTTCGTCATGGAGACAGAGCGTTTGTCGTTCATGGAAGCGGTCGAAAAGCTGGCGGATGATGCCGGTATGGCGCTTCCCAAAGCGACGCCGGAAAGCCAGGAACAGTATGATCGACGGCAACGCCTCTATGCAGCATGTGAAGCCGCCACGGCCTTTTATGAGGCCGAACTGCGCAATCGCGATGGGGCTGATGCGCGGCGTTATCTTGCGGCGCGTGGATTGCAACCCGATCGATGGAGCGCCTATCGACTGGGATATTCGCCCGACGATTGGCGAAAAACGTTCGAGCATTTGAAAGCCTGCGGGTTCAGCCAAAGCGAAATTGTTGAGGCGGGCTTAGCGGTTGAAAAAGAAGGCGGCGGCGAACCGTATGACCGGTTTCGTGGGCGTCTAATGTTTCCGATTGAAGACTCGCGCGGAAAGGTCATCGCCTTTGGTGGACGCGCGCTGCAAGACGATGCCAAGCCGAAATATCTCAACTCATCTGACACACCTTTGTTCCACAAATCAAAAGTCTTGTACCGGTACAAGGCGGCGCGCGAGGCGTTTGGGTCGACCGAAGAGGGCGGCTTGATTGTCTGTGAGGGCTATATGGACGTCATTGCATTGTGCGAGGCTGGGTTTGGCCATGCCGTCGCGCCGCTCGGGACAGCGCTCACGGAAGACCAGCTCAGCTTGCTCTGGCGCGCGGGACCTGAGCCAGTTTTGTGTTTCGATGGTGACCGGGCTGGCCTCGGCGCTGCGCATCGCTCCATTGAACGCGCCCTGCCAGGGTTGCAGCCCGGGCGCAGTGTCTTTTTCTGCTTGCTTTCCGATGGCTTAGACCCAGACGATCTCATTCGCGCACAAGGCCCCGGGGCGATGGGCAAAGCTCTAGATGCGGCCTTGCCTCTGGTTGAGGTGCTTTGGCGGCGGGAAAGGGATGCAGAAAGCCTCGACACGCCAGAGCGACAAGCCGGGCTTCAACAGCGTCTTATGCAAGCCGCCAGCAATATTCAGAACGGCGCTGTGAAATCGGCCTATGAGCGCGAACTGAAAACGCGGATGCGCGACTTTTTTTGGCAATTGCGACGTCAGACCCGGGGCGGGAGTACAAGTGCGCGATCTTCGGTGAACACACGCCTCAATGCAGGCGGTCATGACGGCGACGCCAAGCTTAAAATGGGGCGTCAACCAAAGCTCAAAGGGCTTGGGAACATTATGTATGCCGTTGACAATCCACACCTTCTAGATGTGGGCTATGAGGCTTTAGCAACCGCAGATCTGCCAGATCCCGATGTTTCGGCCATTCGCGACACCTTAATCGGCCAAAATACTACAGAATCAGGTGTTGACCGGACGCATCTCAGCAACCATCTAGAGGGCATCGGAAAATTGCGCGCTGCAGAACTGTTAAGAACGTATCCCGACATCCCAGAGATCCCGCCCGGCGGGCCAGAGGAGCGGGAATGGCTAATCGCCTTGGAGCAGTATGCACGCCCAGATGGCACGGACCGGTCGGGTCGCGTATCAAGTGAGGCATTTGCCACACTGGAAGATGCGCGCCATCGGCATCGTATCGTGTCGGAACGTCGGGCTCGCACGGCGCGTCTCAATGAGGCAGCAGAGAAGGCAGATCAGGACTGATCACGCTTTACGGAATTGAAAGTGTATGTTGCGACACGGCGCGCGACGGACAGGAGCGGATACATGGCGAAAGCCAAAGCGGATAATGTACTCGAAGACAACGAAGACCGTCCGGTCCTCGATCTCAGCGACACCAAGGTCAAAAAGTTTCTCAAAGAGGCAAAAGACAAAGGCTATGTCACGCTGGAACAGCTGAACAAAGTGTTGCCGGAAGACGAGCTGTCATCGGATCGGATTGAAGACACGATGGCGATGCTCTCTGAACAGGGCATCACCGTTGTCGATAGCGAAGAAGAAGGCGAAGCGGCCGCGAAGTCCACCGCCGTAGCGACCACAAGCGCTGCGGGCGCGGTGACGAAAAAAGGCAATGCGCGCGGGTCCGATCGCACCGATGACCCGGTGCGCATGTATCTGCGGGAAATGGGCGCGGTCGAATTGCTCTCCCGCGAAGGCGAAATTGCCATTGCCAAACGCATCGAAGCGGGCCGCGATGCAATGATCCGGGGCTTATGCGAGTCCCCGCTGACCTTCGAAGCGATGATGGTCTGGCGCGACGAGCTTGTGAATGAGCGCATTTTGCTGCGCGATCTCATTGATCTAGAAGCCACCTATGGGGCCGAAAACCCGCCACCGGAAGAGGACGAACTCGACGAGGAAGAAGCCGAAGCGCGCGAGAACGAAACCGTCGAAGAGCGTCATGCCCGCGAAGAACGCGAGGATGAAGAAGAAGGCGCCGCCATGTCCATGTCGGGCATGGAAGCTGAGCTGCGCGAAGGCGTTTTAGACAAGCTCGACGAAATCGCGGTTGGGTTTAACAAGTTCCGCAAGCTGCAAGAAAAACTGGTCGGTCGCCGGATGGAAGGCAAGGGCCTGACGCCGAAGGACCAGGACTCCTATGACGGGATTTCGCAAACCATTGTCGATGAGCTGAAAACCATGCACATCAACAATGCGCGGATCGAAGCTTTGGTTGAGCAGCTTTATGCGATCAATAAAAAGCTGATGGGGCTGGAAGGCCAATTGATGCGCCTTGCCGACGCGCATGGTGTGCCGCGGTCTGAATTCTTGAAAAACTATTTTGGCCGCGAGCTTGACCCGAAATGGGTCGAGGAAGTGGCGGGCTTGTCGAAAAAATGGGAACGCTTCACCGAGCGCGAAGTGACCAAAATCGATGCCATTCGCAACGAGATTCAAATGGTCGCGCAGGAAATCGGTATCCCGATTGATGACTATCGCAAAATTGTCCAGCGGGTCCAAAAAGGCGAACGCGAAGCCCGGATCGCCAAGAAAGAAATGGTCGAGGCGAACCTCCGCCTGGTGATTTCGATTGCTAAGAAATACACCAATCGCGGTCTGCAATTCCTCGATCTCATTCAAGAAGGCAATATCGGTTTAATGAAGGCGGTTGATAAGTTTGAATATCGCCGCGGCTATAAGTTCTCGACCTATGCGACGTGGTGGATCCGCCAGGCGATTACACGCTCGATCGCGGATCAGGCGCGAACCATTCGTATTCCGGTGCACATGATCGAAACGATCAATAAGATTGTCCGTTCACAGCGCCAGATGCTGCATGAGATTGGCCGTGAGCCAACGCCCGAAGAACTGGCAGAAAAGCTCGGCTTGCCGCTCGAAAAGATCCGCAAGGTGCTTAAAATTGCGAAAGAGCCGATCTCGCTCGAGACCCCGATTGGCGATGATGAAGACTCCAATCTCGGCGACTTTATCGAAGACAAAGCGGCGCTCTTGCCCGTCGATGCGGCGATCCAGTCGAACCTGCGCGAAACAACAACCCGCGTGCTGGCCTCACTGACACCGCGCGAAGAGCGGGTCCTGCGGATGCGTTTCGGGATCGGCATGAACACCGACCACACTCTGGAAGAAGTCGGCCAGCAGTTCTCGGTCACGCGCGAACGCATCCGCCAAATCGAAGCCAAAGCGCTGCGGAAACTGAAGCATCCCAGCCGCAGCCGGAAGCTGCGGAGTTTCTTGGACACGTAGCGGCGTCTGACGCTCTAGGAATCAGGACCCGCGGCGAGGACACTCGCGGCGGGTTTTTTGTGTGTCTTTGCAGCCGCCCACGCCATCAAAAAGGTGTTCGGCCAGAACAAAAACATCATCGCGCCGGCAAATGCCCCAATCGGCGTAAACGCAGCAATGACCACGATGCCGAGCGCGATCAGGACCTGGCCGCGAAATGTCCAAACGGTTTGCCTTGTGAGCCGGCGCTCTTTGTCTGACAGTCCGATTAGCCCGCTTTTATGGACCGCATGTGCATACATGCCGCTCAGCAATGTGTAGATGAGGGCATAGCCCGCTCCGAAAAAGGCCATGCTGAGGCCCGAATTGCCATAGGTCATTTCGGTATCAATCAGCTGTGAGAAATCTCCTGTGATGGAGGCGATAATGAACCAAAACAGGCTCTCGAAAATAAACTTTAGGGGGTATGCCGTGAACAATACCATCAAAAGCAGCGCTGAATTGATGAGGACAATCGTATTGTCCGCGAGCGCATAGCGACGGAAAAATACAAAATGTGCATTCCAAATCATGAACAGAACGGCGAAACTCGCTGTCACAGGGATGATCGAAATCAAAAAGCGCACGAGTTCGGTAAAGGTCTGTGGCGGGGCGTCGCCAAACAGCATCATACCAAGCGCTAAGGCAAAGACGATGTCTGACAGATTTTCGATCCGCGAGACATTCTGCCCGCGCCACTCAAAATCCGGATCGTGATCGAGGTGTTTCGCAAGTTCATTTCTGATCAAGATCGGCTCCGATTTTCACCAATCGCCCAACTGACCAGCGGCAGTTGATCATTGCCAAAGTACAGTCGCTCGCCGTCACCGAAGGGCACGAAAATGCTCGGCGAACCATAGGCCCCGCGGGCAATGGCTTCGTCTGTGTTGGCGCGCAAATGATCCTTGCAGGTCTGTTCTTGCGAGCGTTGCCACATGTCTGGACCGTCAAAGCCCGCTTCATTCGCGAACGCGATCAGTGTTTCCGGATCGTCGAGATTGCGGGCATCTGCAAAGTAAGCGTTGAACCCGGCATGGGCGAATTTGAGGAGGGTCTCTTGATCTTCCTCAAGCAGGCAGCAGAACCGCATCAAATGCACCGACCGCAGCGGATGATACGGCGATGGAAAGTTCATCGTCACGCCGGAAAGCGCCGCCCAATCATAAAGCGAGCGCCCGACTTGTTTGAACTTTGGCGAGTCTGTGCTGGCGCGCGCTTCAAACACGCTTGGGTTCACGGCATTGTGCACCCCGCCAACCAGGAAGGGGCGCCACCGGATGGTCACGCCCTGATTGGCCATCATCGGCTGAATGTTGTGAAAGGCGAGGCACGTCCAAGGCGATGAAATATCGAAGAAAAACTCAATTTGATCGGTCATATCGTCTTTAGACGACAATTGGCAGCGTCATGGCAAGAGGTGGTGATTGAGGACCCAAACAAATCCTCCAAACAGAATGTCTTCAATGAGGTAAAACGCGGTGCTATCAATATGCGCGCTTGGCCAAGACCGTCATATCAGGTGAAACCGTCCGACGAAGCTACGTTTTCTCATATTCTTGCTTAATTTCGTCATGTCTGCAGCGGTCGCCGCCGCGCAGAGCTCGGCCGACCCAATCGATAAAGAACGTCCATGGGGTCAAGTGCTCGCGGACGCAGAAGCAGCGAAACCAGATTGCGAAGCACAAAAGGCTACGGCCTGCGCAATCATTGCTGATCTCTACCGGCCGCCTGGGCAAGCGGATCTTTCGGAGGGGCGCCCCGGTCAGTCGACAGCAGAGATGCGCGATCGGATGCAGCAATTTCTTTTCTATGCGGAGCGCGCATGCCGAAGCGAAGACCGCAGCTCGCAAAACGCGGAGCATTGCTTTGACCTCGCCTTATTTTATTCAGATCACCACGATGCAAAGTTTTACGTCCCGCAGGATGACTTTCAGGATGCGGAAGACTTTCGGTCCTATTACAAACTTTATGTCGACCCGGAGTTTGACCCCAATCATAGATCGAAAAGTGATGAGTTTCGCGCCCTCGCCTGCGCGAGAAGTCATCGGGGCATCCTCGCGCCTCAGGACGCATTCGCGCTCGAAACCCCTAACCCATTTTGCAATGATCGGTCAGAGTTGGAGGCGGGCTGTCAATCGAAGGACGGCGCGGCGTGCTATGAAGTGGCTGTGGTGTTCGGCATTCTGCATGGACTTGCTGCGTACCGAAATGGACACTTAGAGAGTTACGGAAAACGTGTTGGTCCAGGCCCGTCCGCGCAAAGCATCGCGACGCGATTGGAAGCCGCTTGCGCCTACGATCATGCAGAAGCCTGTTTTCACATGGCGGCTCTGCACATGAGTTATGAGCGGTATGATGAGGTGCTCTTTGCCGGGCCTGACAAACCGGAGTTTTTCAAACACGGGGCGCACAGTAGTTCACGTGACGACCGCATCGCGGACACCTATCTTGAAAGAGCATGCGTTTATCTCGATTATCAGGGCGTTGGCGCGGATCAGTATTGCGCGCGTTTTCGATAACCCGGAAACGCCCAGAGAGTCGGAGCACAAAAAAGCCCGCGATGGACGCGCGGGCTTTTCAACTCAATTTACTGGTTCGCTTAGAGCGAGTCCGTCAGCTCCGGTACCGCGTTGAACAGATCTGCGACCAGGCCGTAATCCGCGACTTGGAAGATTGGCGCTTCCTCGTCTTTGTTGATGGCGACGATGATCTTAGAGTCCTTCATGCCGGCCAAGTGCTGGATCGCGCCGGAAATGCCGACGGCGATGTAAAGCTCTGGCGCAACGATTTTCCCAGTTTGACCGACTTGGTAATCGTTCGGCGCGTAGCCTGCATCGACCGCCGCGCGAGACGCACCGACCGCTGCGCCGAGCTTGTCGGCGAGCGGGTTCATGAGGCGCTCAAACTCTTCCGCTGAGCCAAGGGCCCGGCCGCCAGAGACGATCCGCTTCGCCGCTGTTAGCTCTGGACGGTCGCTCTCGACCATTTCTTCTGAGACGAAGGCTGATTTAAACGGACCGGCGGGTACATCCACCGTCTCGACGGCGGCGGAGCCCCCCGACCCAGCGGCTTCGAACGCTGTGCCGCGAACGGTCACAACTTTTTTCGGATCCGAAGAGGTAACCGTCATGATGGCGTTGCCCGCGTAAATCGGACGCACAAATGTGTCGGTGCCTTCGATGCCAATAATGTCAGACACCTGCATGACATCGAGTTTCGCAGCGATGCGCGGCGTTACATTTTTGCCCATTGTCGTGGCCGGTGCGAACAAGGCGTCATAGCCATCCATCATCGGCACGATGAGGGCTTCCATGGCTTCCGCGAGTTGCTTTTCATAGACGTCGCCATCGGCGTGGAGCACTTTGCGCACGCCATCAATGCCCGCAGCCGCAGCCGCGACGTCGCCAGCGCCCTTGCCGGCGACAAGCACATCCACGTCGCCACCAAACACTTTCGCTGCGGTGACGGTTTTCGCGGTCGCGTCACTTAAGGACGCATTATCGTGATCTGCAATTACAAGAACAGTCATTATACAGCTCCCGCCGTTTTGAGTTTATCCACAAGCGTGGCGACATCTTCGACTTTTTCACCGGCCTCGCGCACCGGCGGTTCGGTCACTTTAACCACCGTAAGCCGCGGCGCGATATCAACACCATAATCACCGGGTTCTTTCATATCGATCGGCTTTTTCTTGGCCTTCATGATATTTGGCAGGGATGCGTAGCGCGGCTCATTCAAGCGCAGGTCTGTCGTGACAATCGCTGGGCCTTCCAACGCGACGGTTTGCAGGCCGCCATCCACTTCACGCGTGACACTCACTGTACCACCTTCGGCTTTCACTTCAGAGGCGAAGGTGCCCTGTGGCCAGCCGAGCAGCGCGCCGAGCATCTGACCGGTTTGGTTGCTATCATCGTCAATCGCTTGCTTGCCCAGTATAACCAGATCCGGGCTTTCTGCTTCGACGACTTTGGCGAGCAGTTTTGCCACACCAAGCGGTTCCACATCGTCCTCGGTTTTAATCAGGATCCCACGATCTGCGCCCATGGCGAGCGCCGTCCGGATGGTCTCTTGTGCTTGCTGAGGTCCAATCGAAACAGCGACCACTTCTGTTGCTGTTCCAGCCTCTTTCAGACGCACAGCTTCTTCGACGGAGATCTCATCGAAAGGGTTCATAGACATTTTGACATTGGCCAAATCAACACCCGTTTGGTCCGACTTGACGCGGACTTTTACATTATAGTCGATGACCCGTTTGACAGGCACGAGCACCTTCATGGGCGGCTCCTCCGGTTTCTTCGTTTGATAATGCTTCGCAGGTAGCAGGACCGGTGAGAAACACAAGGCTTACGTTCACGTTAGGGTCAATTTGGCGCGGGCGTTGGAAAGCGCTTTCTAGACCCGAGCGTAAGCGTTTTCATCCCTCATCGACCATATCCAAACTGATCCGTCGTCCGCTCTGTAGTGTCCAGCCATATAATAGGATGGCTGCGACGCCACTGACCAAGCCAAGCGCCCAGAATGAATCCGATACGGTCCTCGTTGCCTCCAGCCAACCCAGCTGGCTCAGGATTGAATGCCAATCATGCACCTGGGCGTCGAATTCCGGATCTCCTGTTCCGCCAAGAAGAGGCAGTTCTAAGGCCTGGGCATCCCCGGCATAGGCCGAAACGCTAAACAGCGCGACGGACATCCATCCGAGCATCAGGGATAGAATTTTGTAATACTGACCGATTGCACACCAAATTGCTAATCCCGCGGGAATGCCAATCTCAAACAGCGTCCCACCCAAAGCGTATAAGAGATTGCCCGCCCAGGACGTAAAAAAATGCCCAGCCTCATGTACAATCAGTCCGAGCGCATCGGTCAGAAAGTGTGCGAAGGATAAGACCCCGCGGATCCAACCCAAGCTCGATCCCAACAGCACCGTCAATAATCCGATCAGCGCCAAATTCCCAATCATTGGCAGACGCATAAGCGCTGTCTCTATAGACTGCGGACGGGCACCCGATCGATACAGGCCAATTGCGAGTGCTAAGACGATCACGCCGCATCCGGCGTGAAGCAATTTGATCACTTCCATGTTGTGTTCTTTCGAAGCGCTCCGATCTATAAATATCAAAAAATGCTAATCTTGCTTAAACAGTATTGTCTAAATCATACATGTTACGAAAGACCGTTTCGCACAGTTATGCAAAGGAAACGCGCGCCCATTTGCTCAGGATCTATGAGTGTTTTGACGCTCTGGTACAACGCATCGGCGGTTTTCGGATTTTGTTTTGCGAGTTGGTTCAAGCGCGCTTCTGCGCCTAAAGACAGCAAGAAAGCGCCTTGTGTATGGACGCCATCGCTCTGCAGGCCATGCTCTTGAAGCAAGCGCAAAAGCCGTCCGAAATCGACATCACAGGTCAAGTCCGAGGCCCCTGGCGCGGCTAGGGGATCAATTTGGCGCCCCGATTGAAAGGATCGCAATGTGTCCTGAGGTGGCGTGGTCGCGCCGTAATCAATAAAGAGCGCGCGGCCTTGCGCTTGGTCGAACATGCCTCGCAGCGTCTCGCAAACGGTGCGCAAGCCCGGTTGGATCTCAATCGCGTCAAGCGAGGGATCCGGTGCCAAATCAGCGGAAAGCGCCTCAGGATTGAGGCCAAAGACGAGCGATCCATCGGCATTCAACCCAATCACGCGTTCATGCCAAGCTTGGCCCACCCGCACATATTGCTGCACAGGCAAGCAGTCGAGCCACTCATTCGCGATCAAGACAAAGGGCAGCGACTTAGGGCTTTGCTCAAGGCTGTCCAAAACTGTCGGATTGAGGGGGCTAAATCGCTCTGACACATGCGCCTGCAGGACCGGACTGGATTCAACGAAATACAGCGAAACTGCCTTTTTGAAGCCCGGCACCGTCTCAGCCGCCCGTATAGCGTCTGCCATGAGCGTGCCGCGCCCGGGGCCGATTTCAATCAAAGCGAAAGCTGTCGGTTCGCCCATGTCTTGCCATTGGTGCGCGGCCCATAGCCCAATGAGCTCACCGAAGATCTGACTGACTTCCGGAGCGGTTATGAAATCGCGCCCGAGGCCTGGGCGGGTTGCGTAATACCCATGCCGGCGATCATGGAGGCAGAGGTCCATATAGGTCGCGACCGAGATCGGGCCGGCCGAATTGATCATCGATGTCAAACGGGATTTGAGCGTTGTGTTGGACGGATCCATGTCTTGTCATCCCGGCCGGAGCGCAGCGAAGAGCCGGGACCCCGCTTCCTCTGTTCGTTCTGTTTCGATCCCGGAAAAGCTCAATTGAGCTTTTCCGGAAAGACACTTAGCCCGCATTCTGGCTGAGGGTCTTGGTTTTCTTTAGCGCGTTCCAGACGAGCCAAGCTCCACCGACCCACATTGGGATTGAGAGGATCTGCCCCATCGTGATCCATTCGGGCAGACCTGATACGAACGCATCTGGCTCGCGAAACTGCTCTGAGACTGTGCGTCCGAATGCGTAGAACAATAAAAACAGGCCAGCGATTAGGCCAGGGCGCTCTAATGCCTTAAACCGCCAAACGAGTAGGGTCAGCACAATGGCGGGAAGCAGTCCTTCAAGCGCCGCTTCGTAGAGTTGGCTTGGGTAACGTGCGAGCTCATCACCGCGATAGACCCATTCGCCGGTTTGCCAATTATAGGCGCTGGGTGTCGATCCGCGCAAGACCCCTTCCGGAAAGATCATGCCCCATGAACTGCCTTCCGGGACCGGGCGACCATAGAGTTCGGCATTGATGAAGTTCGCACACCGGCCCAAGAACAGACCGATCGGGGTTACGACGCCCGCGATGTCCCCAATCGATAGCATTGGTAAATCGCGCTGCCGCGCGACCAGCCAAACGGCAATTGCCACCCCGATCAAGCCACCATGAAAGCTCATGCCGCCTTCCCAAATACGCAGCAGGCTCATCGGGTCAGCCATGGTCTGGTCCCATTGATGGAGCAATTGATAGAACAGAATGTAGCCGATTCGTCCGCCCAAAATCACGCCGAGCGTGGCGTAGAATAAGAGATCATCAAGATCGTCCCGCGTCGCCGGACTGGCGCCCCCCCAAAGCTGCGGGCGTCTATTGAGCGCGAGGGCGTAGCGCCAGGCAATCAACAACCCGGCAATGTAAGCCAGCGCATACCACCGGACTGGGAACGTGCCGAGGCCAAGAAAACCAAGGTCGATCTGAAAAATCGCTGGCGAGACTTCCGGGAAGCTCATCGCGGCCTGTTGGGCTGTCATGGCGAGCAAACTCATGCGGCGGTCTTTCCTGTCGGCTTTTTCGTTTCCATCTGCTAGGCAGAAATCGACACAGGTTCAAGACGCGCAAAGGAGTCGATGACATGTCTTCCAAAAGCCCCCTCTTAGATGATTTGGCCGGTCTCATGACCGGCGCGATGGGCGCTGCGCGGGCGGCTGGCGAAGAGGTCAAAACCGCAGGACAAGCCCGGGTACGGGCAATGATCACAGATATGGATCTCGCCAATCGAGAAGAGGTTGAAGTGCTCAAAGAGATTGCGATGAAAGCCCTGGAAAGGATCGAAGCTCTGGAGGCGCGGGTTAAAAAGCTCGAGAAATAGCGCTTTCCACTGCATTTTAACCAAGACTCTTGCGCCCGGACTCGGGCATGATTAGCTTCCCCACGAGGCAAGAAAGCCTGACTGATTCGGAAGGGGGTAATCATGAGCCTGTCCGTAAATCGCTCGGAGACATCTGAAACAGATGTCCTGGAGTTCTTAGAAAGCTGTCTCACGGAAGCGGGTTGGGAGTTCCAACGCGACGAAGATGATGAAACGATCCAGTGCATCGCCGGATCAAAATGGGGGGACATGGGGGCGATGTTCGCCAATCGCATGGAACCGCCCGCGGTCCACTTTTCGATTACGCTTGACGTTAAGCCGACGGACTCACGGCGAGCCGCGCTTGCGGAATTGGTCATGATGGCAAATGAACGGCTATGGCTTGGGCACTTTGACTATTGGGGCGATGAGGGCGTCATTATCTTCCGGCACGCCCTGCCAATGCTGGACCGTATGGAGCCTGAACCCGGCGAGGTGCGCGCTGTGATGGCGGCCGGCTTAGACGCGGTGAATATGTTCGTTCCGGCATTTAACTTTGTGATCTGGGCGGGCAAATCGCCGCGAGAAGCTTTGGAAGCGGCTTTGTTTGAAACCGCTGGCGAAGCCTAACTGGCTGCTTTAAGGACCAGGTTTGGGACAAGCCAGACCGAGGTCTAAAGCATGACAGATCCGCAAATCACATTGATCGGCGCTGGCCGGATGGGGTCGGCTTTAGCGGGCGGCTGGATCAAAGCTGGCGGCACCGGACGGATCGAGATCATTGACCCAACGCCGAGTTCCATGGTCGAAGAATGGGTCCGGACGGACCAGGTGAAACTGAATCCCAAGCCGACGGTCGCGGACATTTTGGTGATCGCGGTCAAACCGCAGGTCTTTGGCGCATTGGCGGAGGACATGCGCTCCCGTATCGGGCCAAACACCCGCATCCTTTCGATCATGGCGGGCGTTAACCTGGCAACCCTGGAGGCCAAGCTCAAAACCTCTTTGGTCACGCGTGCGATGCCCAACACACCCGGTTTGATTGGCAAAGGGGTTACGATTCTCTGCCCAAAACCCGGCGCCAGCCAGGCCACACTGAATGAAATGACAACCCTGCTCGCACCGCTCGGAGCGGTAGAGGGTCCGATCACCGAAGACCTTTTGCCAGCAGCAACGGCGCTTTCAGGATGTGGCCCAGCCTATGGTTTCTTATTGGTCGAAGCCATGGCCGCTGCGGGCGTCGCGCAGGGCCTCCCATCAGACCTCGCGATGCGATTGGCACGTCAGACCGTTGAAGGCGCTGGGGCGTTGTTAGCGAGCGTTCCCGAAGATGCTGCAACGCTGCGCCGGAACGTCACCTCGCCGAATGGCGTGACGCAGGCGGCTTTAGAGGTCTTGATGTCCTCGCCGGGCATGCCATCTCTCTTCATAGATGCTGTGAAAGCGGCCATCGCTCGCGATCTAGAATTGTCTAGGGAGACGGAATGACCCGTGATGAAACAATCGCAAAAGCGGTTCACGCTGCCTTGAAGCTGGCTGAAACAGACAAGTGGGAGCGGCTGACTCTGTCCGCCATCGCCGATGAAGCAGGGTTAGAGCTGAAAGTCTTTCATGGGCTCGCTGATAAAGATGACATATCCGCGGCCGTTGAGCGGGTGTTTGATGCCGGCATGAGCGCTGAGACCGTCGATGCGGAAGAAACCGCTCGGACGCGCCTATTCGATGTGATCATGTTGCGGTTTGAAACCATGGAGGCTGTGCGAGATGGCGCGATGTCATTTTTGCGTTGGCGTGATCGCTCATTCGATGGCCTCGCGCTGCGCTTAAAAGCGCGCGCGTCCACCGCCCGTTGGGCTCTGGCGTGTGCCGGGCTCGATGGCGAGCGCCGCGTTCCCCGCGGGGTTCAACTGGCTGCGCTCGGATGGGCGATCGCGCAAGCCGAGCGGGCGTGGCGGCAAGAGACCAGCGCCGACTTGACACGGACGATGGCAGCGCTTGATGCTGAGCTGATCAAAATCGAAGAGCGCATGACTTGGCTGAACAAGCGCGGTAAATCCTCTGTCACGCCAGCGGATGCCGAGGCTGATTAGTAAGGTAGCCGAAGCCGGACCCGCAAGCCGCCTAGCTCACTGTTTTCCAAACGGATATCGCCGCCATGCCCGCGCGCAAAATCGCGCGCCAAAGTCAAACCAAGTCCGGTGCCCGCAACATTTTGAGACCGGCCGTCATCTAATCGGTGAAAAGGTCGAAACGCATCCTCGCGCTTTTCTTCTGGGATCCCAGGCCCATCATCATCGATCAATATCTCGGCCATATGAGGGCCTTTGATGAGACGCACTTGGCATTGGGTCGCGTATCCAACGGCATTTGAAATCAAGTTTGAGAGCGTTCTCGTCAGCGCCATCGGGCGTACTGTAACCGTGATTTCAGCGGCTTCGACAACGCGCGCGCCATCAATGCGTTCTGCCACCGTGCGTGCGATATGATCGAGCCGTAGGGCCTCTGGTCGCTCACCTTCCTCGCCGCTTGCAAAGGCGAGGTACTCATCGAGCATTTTCGACATATCGTCCAAATCTGCGCGCGCGCCGGTGATTTCCTCGGTTTGTTCCATCATTGCCAATTGCAGCTTGAGCCGTGTCAACGGGGTGCGCAGATCATGACTCACCCCGGCGAGCATGGCGGTGCGTTGTTCCGTAAAGGCTGTCAGCTTGGCCCGCATTTCGGTGACCGCGCGCGCGGCGTCTCGAATTTCCGTGGCGCCGCTGGGCCGAAAGTGTGGCATATCCCGGCCACGTCCAAATGCTTTTGCGGCTTCCGTCAGACGTAAAATCGACCGCACTTGATTGCGCAAAAATGCAAAGGCGAGCGCAAGCATAATCAGCGCGCCGAGAAGCACCCAAACGATCGTAAAGTGCGTGTTCGCCGCGAGTGCGCGTTTTCGGTCAATCAAGACACGGACCGTCCCCGTATCAATCGCACTGCGAAAATCCAAAACGCTACCATTTTCGATGGTTTTCACACGCACGGGGCGCTGTGCGACCGAATTGAGCTGACCGCGTAAAACGCGGCCATATCCGAACCGATCCCGGGCGCCTTCTGGCCAGGCCATACCGCCCTGATAGCTGCAGTCCAAGCGCAAACCAAGTTGCTCCTCGATCTCAGCTTCCTGGCCCAGATCATGGTCTGGATCCGCGCACATCTCTACGATCAGACCGACTTCGCGGGCGATGGATTGGGAAAGTTTTTCGTTCACGTCACTGATATGTTCGCGGTAATAGTACCAAGAAAAGATCGCGAAAATGGCGATAACCGGGACCGCCACCAATGCAGCGAGACGGGCATAAAGGCCGCGAGGCGTATAATCGCGAAGGCGAAAGCCGCTCATGCTATGCGTCCAAAATCAACATCATATTGGTGCGGTCTTTGTGCACAATAATATAACCTTGTGCGCGCAGCAAAGCTTCGCAATCACGCTCCCAACGTCCCGAATGGCACGCTTCCATAACGATTGCTTTTGGGAAAATGGCCCGCGCCGCAGTTTCGAAAAATGGAAACAAGATGCCGTCCTCATAGCCTTCGACGTCGATTTTTAACAGATCGAAGTGCTGGACTTGGCCCTCTGAGAGAAGCTGGATCAGAGGCACAACCGGCACCGAAATGGTTGGGACGTCTTCGGCCAAACGCGCGGAGGCTTGCCCGGCGCTTTCAGGGACGGACAGGGTTAGCGTATCTTCGCGGTGTCCACCAATGGCGGTCATTAAAAGACTGAGATCCAGCCGAGCCGACGCTGCCGGGTTGAGCGCGAAATTGGTGGTCAGCCGGGCAAACATCTCCGGTTGTGGCTCGGCAGCGATGAGGGTGCCCGATTGCATCAGCGAGGCAATGAACAGGCTGAACACACCCGCATTTG
>JBCCXW010000044.1:0-23929 GCA_039191105.1 Pseudomonadota bacterium | reverse complement strand
TTCGTTTCCAAAAGCTATTCCGTAGTGAAAGGCACGTTTCCACGCGTTACTCACCCGTCTGCCACTATATCGTTCGACTTGCATGTGTTAAGCCTGCCGCCAGCGTTCGTTCTGAGCCAGAATCAAACTCTCAGGTTGAGAATTGACTTCTGACGATGCGTCATATGTCCCTGGAAATTGGGACGACGCTTAGCTGTAAAGCTTGTTTGCGTATTGACGGAAAACCCTTGTCACATTGTTAGATCAGGCGAACCTGTTCTAACGCGATAAGAATTTTCTGTTTTGAAACGCAAATTCGTCATAGTCATATGTGGTCCTAAAAGGACCGCAAGTCGCCCATGCCGCCTGCGTTTCTCTTCCTAATTCCTGCGATGTCAAACAGCCCGAGCCGGAGCCCGATTTGGCCTCGAGAGCGAACCGCTCCATCAGCCGGAATTGGCGGCTTATAAGGCCACCGAATTTCGCGTCAACACCCTTTTTCCGTCTTTCTGCAGAGGCTACTCGGCGAACCGAATTTCCTCAGTTTTTAGACGAAAAGACGCCTACTGAGCCGTTTGACCGACCCCAGTTGGTGAGGCATTTCCGTGAAGCCGCGGTCTCTAAAGACCCGCCTTCGCTTCGTCAACACCCTATGTCACCAAATTCTACACAAAAAGTTGCTAAATCAACTTTTCTAATTTGAGGTCGACAAACCGACAGGGCGCTCAAACGTCCCATCATTGTTGAGGCATTAAAAAACGAAGCTCCCATATACAGTCGGTTCACCCATTTTGACAAGAGTATAATTCGCCTGATACGCACATTTTGCCGCTCCGGCGCTCGCCATCGGACGTGCCTGAAAGCAGCGACTAGCCGCTTCGAATATAGGCTTCCATTGCTTCCGCCTCAGCCAGCACGGCATCGATTTTATACTTCACCAAATCCCCAATCGAAATGATGCCGAGCAGTTTGCCTTTCGCAACCACAGGCAAGTGGCGCACGCGCCGGTCGGTCATTCGCCCAAGGCAAGTGTCGACATCTTCGGTTGGCGCTGCGGTAATAACGCTGCGGGTCATCGCTTCCGACACCGCCATAGTTACGGTCTTTTTGCCATTGCGCGCAAACCGTCGAACGATATCGCGCTCAGACAAAACACCGATGACGTCGCCTTGTCCGTTCACGGCAACAATCGCCCCAATCCGTTTTTGATCCAGCCGTTTGGCGGCCTCTGCCAGCGTCGCGGTATCAGGAATGGTTTCAACGCCATTCCCCTTATCCCTCAGAATTGTATCAATGAGCATGCTTCACCTCCCTACGATCTGCTGTGTTTTCGCAGATTATAGCACAGACACGTAACTTTCAGGAATCGCCGAGAAACCGGATCCGATTGGCATATCGGTTGCAAAGGCTTTGCAGGGACATCGCGCGCGGGAGAAGCAGAATGATTAGTGTGCGTCAAATGACACGATGGGTTTGCATCAGCGGGCTTGGTTTGCTCGCTGCGGGGTCGCTCATTTCGGCGGCGCTGCCTCTTTAAAAGGGCGACAGCGCCGAACCGTTTGCACCCTATTTTAGGATGAAGGTCACCTTCATCACCACACGATATTCCTTGATCTCGCCCTTATCCAGCACAACCGACTGGTCTTTGATCCACGCCCCTTCGACATTTTTGAGGGTCTTGTTGGCCCGATCGATGCCTTTTTCGATTGCGTCCTGAAAGCTCTTCTTCGAGCCAGCGATAATTTCTGTTACGCGGGCAATAGCCATTGCTCTTAATCTCCATTTCTTGGTTCCAGGCGTTCGGCCTGGTCAGCGAAGGTGACGAAAGACAAACGCGCTGGCAAGCACCTGAGTGAATGAAACTGGGCCGGCAGTTAAGCGGCGAGCCGCTCTGGCGCGCCGGAGCCGCCTTGCGGCGTGGCTTCAACTGGGATCCAACAGACCACTTCGGTGCCGCCGCCAGGTTGCGATTTGATGCCAACATTGCCGCCATGCAATTGCACAAAGTGTTTGACCAATGACAGACCCAGACCTGCGCCGCGGCGATCGCTCGAAGTGAAACTGTCAAACCGGGTCGCCTGATCTTCCGGCGGGATTCCGCGACCATTGTCTTTGACGGTCAAACGCGCGGTGTCGCCCATGCGCTCAGCGGTGATCGAAACTTGGCCGCCCGGGTCAGTGAACCGCAACGCGTTGGAGACCAGATTGAACAAAATCTGACGGATCCGGGTCTCGTCAGCTTCGATCGTGCCGAGCGCCGGATCAATCGTCGAAATGACCTCGACTTCAGTATCTGCGGCATTGGTGACGCCGATCGACACCGCTTCATCGATCAGCGCTTTGAGATCCACCTCGCTGATATCGAGATCCATGCGCCCCGCCTCAATCATCGCCAGATCGAGAATATTGGCGATCAGATCATTCAGATGATTGGACGCCTCACAAATCGCATCGACTTTATCGCGCTGCGCATCATTAAGATCGCCGATCCGCTCCATTTGCAAAAACTCGCCATAGCCAAGAATGGTCTGCAGTGGCGAGCGGAGCTGGTAGCTGACATTTTTGACGAATTCGGTTTTCAGCCGGTCCGCCGTTTCGAACGCCTCGGCGCGATCCCTGAGCGCGGTCTCGACCGAGCGTTGAGCAGAGACGTCCGCAAACGCAATCAGCGTATTGCCGTCCGGCAGCGGCTTGGTGACATAAGTGAGGATCGAGCCATCAGAGCGTTTCATCTCGCCCGTGGTTTCTTGCCGCGCGCCAGGATCGGTGATGTGCGCCTTAATCGCCGACCAAGTGTCGCGATCATGGAAGAGCGGTACGCAGAAATCGGCAATATCATCATAATCCGGCTCATCTTTGAGCAAGTCTTCTTCGACCCCCCAAAGCTCCGCGAAGGCGCTATTCCAAAGTTTCAAGCGCCCATCCGTGCCAAACACAACGACGGCTTCATGCAAACTGTCCAGCGTCTTGCCTTGTGTTTTGATCATCGCATTATATTTGGTGCGCAGATCAAGCTCGCTGGTAATGTCCTTGAACAAGATTAAGAGCCCGCCCATCGGATGCCGTTGACGGGTCACCTTCAGCGTCCGATTGTCTGGCAAATGCCACTCGTCTTCTTCTATGCCGCTAATGTCCAAATAGTAAGACAGCTCTTCAGCGCGCCATTTGGCATATTCGGCTTGGGCCGGTAATTTTCGACGCTCCCGCAAGCGATCGAGCAGCTGGCCATGGCTCGGCATATCTAAGAGAAAGCCTTCATCCATATCCCACATTCGCGCAAAGGCGCGATTGTGGAAGGTGAGTTTCCGCTCACCGCTGAAAATCGCCACTGCATCGGCGACATGGTTCAGCGTCTCATCATGGGCGCGGACATGTTTGTCGAGCTCATCGCGGGCGCGTTCTTGTTCGGTGACGTCAAAGGCCATGGCGCCGACCCCGCCAGAGAGTGGGAAAGACAAAACTCGCATCGCACGGCGGTCGCCTTTAATCCCGATATGGCGCGTCTCATCGATCTCTTTGCCTTCGGTCAGCGTTTTGCGCACTTGCTCAACGGCTTTTTCATCGAGCATGACTTGGCGCTCCAAAACGCGATCGAGATTGTCGCCATCAACAGCATCGACATATGCCGGATTGGCCCATTGCAGCCGACCAACGCCCGAAATCCGCCAAGCGGGAAATGGCGCTTTGCCAAGCATATCGAGAAAGGCCGTGGGGTCGCGCGCAATTACTTGTCGGGCTTCTTCCAAACGCCCGCGCGCAGAGCTCTCTTCCAGGCCTTTGATGGTCGAATCGGTGATCCAAACCACAACCCGCGCGCCCGCTGTGCGGCCGTCGGCTTCAAGGAAGCGCCCGTTCTGACCGATAATGGTCAAGGAAAACGGCTGGCCGGCTTCGGCCAGTTCGCGCAAGCGAATGCGCAAAGACGTATCGATCCCGCTGGCATCGCGCGCTTCCAAATCGGCAAGCCCTTCAATGATCCGGATCGCCGGATCGATCGCGACGGCATCATCGGTGAAGCGCAGCAAGCTTGCCAGCGCGACCGGCGATCCGTGGATCACCGGCGGAGCGATTTCCTCTGCGTCCGGATCAATCCTATCGCCCTGCCAAACCAGGATCACCCCAGGATGGGCCCCGAGCACTGACTTCAACTCGGCCACCGAAGACTCCGCTTCGTTGGCTTTGTCTTTGTAGCGCTTCGCAGCGCCGCGAGCACCATCTGATGTCCGCAGCGCCCAGAGGATAAAGGCCATTCCTAGCGCGAGCGCACCAACAGCAATAATCAAAGGGATTTGGTCTGCGGTAATTTGCATGGCGCGCTCCGTACTGGCCGAACGAATCACTCGCCGGCACGCTCCTCCGATGGTTAACCGAATGCTTCCTGGGCGTTAAGCCCGGGTTAACAAGCCAGGCCTTCAGGTTAACAAATTATAAGGCACGCCGTCCCGAAGCAGACACAAAAAAGGAGCAGAGCCCCCGCTCTGCTCCTATTGCGTGTCGAAACGCCGTTGGGCCTATTTAAATAGACTGGCTTTGCGGAAATGCTTGACCAGCAAATAATAGACGACGGCACGATACTTTTTGCGCACCGACCGACCATAAGTGTCCATTACAGCACTCAGACCTTCATCAAGCTTGGGCGTATCTTTGAGCCCTAGCTTCTTAATCAGGAAGCTTTTCTTGACGGTTTCAAGTTCCGATTTCTGCGAGGCCGAAACCGTCGAGGAATCATTTTTATAAATCGTTGGGCCGCACGCGATCGTGACGGCTGTCAGGAGCTTCATGTCTGGCTTCATGCCACACTTTTCTTCGAGATCTTTTGCATACTTTGCGATCAGATCGTCACGTTTTCCCATCATCAACCTCCGTGGGATCAGACCGCTTTTGTCCTGCGGTCATAGAGTTCAAGTTCGATACTCAACACATGGAACGCTAGGTCGAGCCGGACTCGACCTCAGGGTCAATAGACCAAGCTCACTCGACTGTGTCCATGCCTGAAATCCAGGCTTCGATCAGCGCCGCGCCTTCAGCATGGACCAAAGCGCGGCCGAGCTCCGGCATCGCGATGCCAGCCTCGTTCGACGCCATGCGATAAGCCAAAATCGACGCGTCCGGATTTCCGGGCGCGATCACAACCAGAGCGTCGCCAGCACCGCGGCCTGCCGCGGTTGGGTGTTTGCCGACGCCCCACTTAATTGGGTCGTCTGTCTCCCATTCCAGCCACAGCCCGGAATTTGAAGCCGACCCGCTGGCTTTATGGCAATGGGCGCAATTGATATCCAAATAGGCGCGCGCCTGGGCATCCAGCGGCGCCGTATCGTCAAACGCTTTTGCCATTTGCGGCGGATTGGCAGGCGCCCCCTCGAGCAAGCCGCGCGCCACCCAATCAGAGATTTGATTCACCTGATATGGACCTTGATGATTCAGGTTGCGCACTTTGGGCCCAATCGGGCTGACCGCGTCGCCGTCTTGATGACAGGTCTTGCACTGGTTTTTGTTCGGCACAGCGTAGGTGAAGGCGGGCGCACTCTCCTGCGCCACCGCGGCAGCCATCTCGATCCGCTTGCCGATTGGCGCATAGACCGCCTCAGTTTGTGCCACGTTCCAGACATATGGCCGCGCGTCCCAGCCGTCCGTTTCATGGATGAGCAACCGCGTTTCGAGATAACGCTCGCCATAAGCAAATGTCTTGACCAGGACGGTCCCAATCGGAAAGGCGAGCACGTCAGCTTCGGTATAGTCCGCGCTTTGCCCGGCTGGAATATAGACGAACCGATGCTTTTGCGTGTGATCGGAAAAGAGCGGATTGATCAGATCATAGGCCACAACGCCGGGTGCTGGGGTTCGGCCCGCGGTGTCCGCAAACAGGCCATACTCGGCCAGCGTCGCTGCTGGTGCCTCGGCAAGGATCACATCGAGGTCTGGCGCGGAGAGGTCTGGCGCCGACGTGCGCGCGCACGCAGCGATCGCGTATAGCGCCATGACTGCCGGCATGAGCCTCATTGTGCGTGCGAAAGCTCCACCATCGCCAGCCGTTCGCCGACCGCCGCACTTGGACGCGTGTCACTTGGCGAGAGGTTTGACGGATCCAACGGGTACTCACCCAAGCCTAGGCTGACAAAGCCGACCGTGTCCGGCTCATCGATGACCAATCCCAAATCGACCGGCTCACCGCCTTGCCAGCGATCGACGCCATCCGAAACAATGTCGGGCAGCGCGCCGCCCATCAACATCGCCAAGGCCTGCAAATCGCCTTGCGGATCATAGCCGCCATTCTCATAAGTATTTTGCGAAATCATCACATTGCGTGGCAACGGGTTGTAGCGCTCATCTTGGAAGGTCGGCGAATAGGCGACGAGCAAAATATGCGCGGTGCGATTGCCGGACAGTGCATTCTCGAAAATTTCGACCCGGTCATTGGCTTGGACGATGATCCCAGTCCCCGACGGCACGCTGGCGACAATGTTCCCGGGCGGTGCAAAATTGCGGGTATTATTGTCGAGAATTTGGTTGCCGAAGAGACGTGTCGAGTGACCACCAATCTTCGGCAAATCCGGCAGGTCGAAGACAAGGATTCCGCCGGTATTGTTGGTCAGTGTATTGTTATAGACATCCGCGCGCGTTGAGTTTTCGATCTCAATCCCGGCGACATTAAACTCTGCGAGACTGTCGCGGACGATGATATTGTCGGACTGGCCCACATAAATCCCAGCATCGGATGCCCCGCGAACAGTGACGCGCTCGATCAGGATGTCTGTGCTTTCCACCGGATAAACCCCATAGGCGCCATTGTCTTCGTCTGGCCCACCGGTCCATTCAACGGTCAAATCGCGATAAATGATGCGATCCGCGCCCTTCGACTTAATGCCATCGCCTTTTGTGTCTCGGATGGTCATCCCCTCAATGATCACATCATCCGAGGTGATCAGCAGACCTTCGCCAGCGCCGGTTTGGCCGGAAAAGTTGAGAATGGTATTGTCTTGGCCGGCCCCGCGAACGGTCACGCCCGCGACGTCGAGCGATAAACCATCGACCAGCTCAATCGTCGCTGCTGGGAGCTCGACCAGTCCGCCTTCTTCTACCCCGATCAGCATCGCTTGGAGCGTGTCGGCGTCGATTACGGTCGGGGTTTCAACGATGTCTGGTTCAGTCGGCGGCGCGTCGTCACTCGGCGTGCAGCTGGTTAAAACAAGCCATCCCGCGGCCCCAGCGATGATCCCTCTCCGCATGACTTCCTCCCCGTCATTTTTTATCGCCACCAGTCTCGGCATTTTGCACCGCAATGGCAAGCGGCGCGATAGAAGATTGCGAAAGATCAACAAAAGTGTCTATCTGTCTCAACACCCTTATGCGTGTCGCGCTGCCTTCGTCATGTCGCATTCATGTTATCAGGCATTATATCGAACGCTCAATCGCGACGTGGAGGATCCATGATCAAAGTCATAGTCTTAGCTGGTAGTGTCGCTTGGATGGGGACAGCCATGGCGGACGCGCAAGCCCCTGCGGAAGAAGACGATATTGTCCGCCTGCCCGGACAAGGCGAAATCCGCGCGCCGCGCTTGCGCGAGCAAGCCCGAGCAGAGCGGCTCAAACCCGGCGCGGGCTTGTTCATCACATTTGATTCCAATCAAGATGGGCGGATCACCAGCGGCGAAATCGATGCCGGGATCCCGGCCGCGTTCGCCAATGCAGATAAAAATCAAGACGGCTTCGTGACGGCAATCGAGCAACAAGAGTGGGCCGCAGACCTTCCGACCCGTGATGACAGTCTTGCCAATCCGTTCCGGTTCGATCCCAATCTCGATCGCCGTGCCGATTTGGAAGAATTTACGTCCGTCATCAACAATCTCGCTTTGGATTATAAAGACGAAGAAAGCGGCGATATCATTGTTGCAGATTTGAAAGCACCGCCGCCGCGGGAAACGCGACAGGATGCCCGCGAAGACGTAGTCAGGCGCCCTGCTGATCAAGCCCGCCGCCGCAATCAATCGGTCGGCAATTAGTTAGAAGTCCAAGGCGCGGCCCGCTTTTTCCCAATCGCCATAACGCACACGTTCTTCGGCGGGCCCGCCTTTTTCCGCCGAGCGTTGGTCTTCTAAGTCTTTTTCTTTCGCCTCTTGTGCGGCGCGGCGGGCCTCCGCTTCGGCCAAAGCGCGCTCTGCCGCAGGTGGCATCTTCTTTTTTGTGACATTTTGGTTATCTGTCATGGATGAGACTCCCGGCGCGATTAATCAATTCATATATCTCACAGTCGAAAATCTATTGTTTCTTTCTCCACCTGCAAGGAGTTGCCTCAAATGGGCACCGCTAAAACATTCATATTACTGGCGGCGATGACGGCGCTGTTTATGGCCGTGGGCTACCTCGTGGGCGGCGCAATGGGAATGGGCATTGCTCTCGTCATCGCGGGGGGCATGAATCTGTTTGCGTACTGGAATGCCGATAAAATTGTGCTGCGCATGCAAGGCGCGCGCGAAGTTGATGAACATGATCAGAGCCCGATTGTGCGGACCTTCGTCAATGACACCAAAGCGCTGGCGCAATCGGCGAATATGCCGGAACCAAAAATCTACATCATCGAGACCCAGCAACCCAACGCTTTCGCTACGGGGCGAGACCCGCATCATGCGGCCGTGGCAGCGACGACTGGCCTTTTGAACCTCCTGTCGCGCGAAGAGACGGCGGGGGTTATGGCGCATGAACTGGCGCATGTGCAAAACCGCGACACGCTAACCATGACCGTCACCGCAACGATTGCCGGTGCGATTGGGATGTTGGCCAATTTTGCACTTTTCTTCACCAATCGCGAACGCGGCGGCATGTTGACGGGCCTGGCGGTGATGATCTTTGCACCAATGGCAGCAGCCCTTGTACAAATGGCGATCAGTCGCTCGCGCGAATATGAAGCCGACCGCCGCGGTGCCGAGATTTGCGGCAACCCGATTTGGCTGGCATCGGCGCTGGCGAAAATTGATCGCGGGGCTCGCGCGACGATTAACCGCCGGGCAGAACAAAACCCTGCCATGGCGCATATGTATATCATCAACCCGCTGGCCGGGCGGCGTGGCGACAATTTGTTTTCAACCCACCCGGCGACTCAAAACCGGATCGAAGCGCTGCGCCGAATGGCAGCAGAGATGGGCGTCGCGCCCGAAGCCGTGGCCCCGCGGCGCGCCGCAGGACCTTGGGGGTGAGCGGCGCGCCCGCGCGGCTCGCAGCGGCTCAACTTTTAATGACGGTGCTCGAAGAGCGCCGCACTCTTGACGAAGCGCTTGCCGCAACCGAGCGCTTCGAAGCTTTATCCGGACCCGATCGCGGCTTTGCCCGCGCCATGACCAGTGCTGCCCTGCGATTTCTCGGCCGAATCGATCTCGGGCTCGCCCCGTTTTTGGACCGACCTCTCGACCTGGCACCACCGCCGTCACGGGCACTGTTGCGGATCGGCGCGGCACAAGCCTGGCTGCTCGGAACCCCGGATCATGCCGTGGTCGGGGAAACCGTGGCCGCAGCCAAACTATGGCCGCGAGCGCAGCGCGGGACGGGATTTTTAAATGCCGTTTTGCGGAAAGTTGTCACCGATCGACAGGCCTTTGATGCCGCGCCGATCGAAGCGGTTTGGCCGGTTTGGCTGCGCACCATCATCGCAGAAGGACTCGGCCCCAAAGCCGCGCTCGATCTCGCCCAGGCGCAGCTCGAGCCGCCAAACCTTTATTTGAGTCCCAAAGACGGCGCTCCGGCGCACTTGGCCGAGCGTGTCGGCGGCGAAGTGATCGGCGATTACAGTGTGCAGGTCGAGACCGCAGCGATCGAGTCGCTGCCCGGTTACGAAGACGGATCCTGGTGGGTGCAAGACATCGCTGCGACTTTGCCGGCCCGCTTGCTCGATCCTCAACCCGGCGAGCGGATTTTAGACATTTGCGCCGCACCCGGTGGAAAGACCCTTCAGCTGGCCGCGCGCGACGCCGCCGTGACGGCAATCGACCGCTCAAAGCCTCGTTTAAAGCGCTTGAAGCAAAATCTTTGGCGCACCGGTTTGAAAGACGCGGTCGAGATCGTCCATGGCGATGCCACCGCTTGGCGCCCAGCCGCGCCGGTCGATAAAATCCTCCTCGATGCCCCCTGCTCTGCCCTCGGCACGTTGCAGCGTCATCCGGAAGGCGCTTGGATCAAAAGCGCGGACGATGTGGCTCGTTTTCCGAACATTCAAACCCGCTTATTGCAGGCGGGTCTCGGCATGCTGAAACCGGGCGGAACGCTCATCTATTGCGTCTGCTCGCCGCTCCCGCACGAAGGGATCAACGTGATTGCGCCGCTGATTGAGGCTAAAAAGGCGCGCCGGCTCCCGGTTAAAGTTAATGAAATACAAGGCTTTGAGGAAAATCTGACGGCATCAGGCGACGTATTAACCCTGCCCCAAGCCTCGTTTCCGCATGACGCTTTCTTTATCGCTCGCCTGACACGCGAAATCTGACGCTTTTGTCATCAAATCCGGCAATTTTGCCGCAATCATGCCGCTTCAGGTTCATAGGGAGTTCACTTGTTCTGACGCAACATAGCGCCAGGGTAAGACCGTGCATAAGGAGCACATCACAATGACGTCCCAATTTGTTGCCGTTAAGGCCCCTCAAAAACTATTTGCTGGCGCATTTGCAGCGCTCGCGTTCGCTGTCGCCGGTTGCCAAAGCAGCTCAGGCGCAAACACAGTGAGTTCAAGTTCAGTCGGCTACGCCATGACCGTGAAACCTGGCGTTGTGACGAATGTCCGCGCAGTCACAATTAAGCCTGACCGTTCAATCATCGGCACAGCGACCGGCGCGGTCCTCGGCGGATTGGCCGGATCTGAGCTTGGTGGCGGCGACAAAGCGCAAACTGCTGGCGCCATTGGCGGCGCGGTGCTTGGCGGCATCGCCGGCAATGCCATCGGCACCGCCGCTGGCACCCAGCAAGGCCTCGGTGTGACTGTTGAGTTTGATGACGGCAATGTCAAAGCCTTCATCCAACCGGCGGATACGAATATCCAACCCGGCCAACGTGTGAACGTTGAGTTCCGCGAAGACGGCGCTTATGTCGTGCCGCTGCAATATGCAGGCGCCTTCTAAGACGCCTTTGGCCAATGCCGTAGTCCAACCCCGCCATCAGCCTTGTGCTGATGGCGGTTCCGTTTTAGGCGTGCAAAATGAGTGAGGTGTTGATTTCGCCATCGATTCTGTCCGCCGACTTCGCCGAACTCGGCGCGGAGATACGCCGCATTGATGCCGCGGGTGCGGATATGATCCATGTCGATGTAATGGACGGTCATTTCGTCCCGAATCTGACCTTTGGCCCTCCCGTCATCGCCAAATTGCGACCGCACTCGGACAAACCGTTTGACGTCCACTTGATGATCGCGCCGGTTGATCCATACATCCAGGATTTTGCCGATGCCGGGGCCGACATACTCACCGTTCACCCTGAGGCCGGGCCGCATTTGCACCGGACCATTCAAGCGATTCGCGCGGCCGGAATGAAACCTGGTCTAGCGCTCAATCCTGGCACGCCTGCAGAGGCGGTTGACCCGGTCCTTGATGATATCGATTTGATTTTGGTGATGTCGGTCAATCCAGGTTTTGGCGGTCAGAGCTTTATTGAGAGTCAGTTGCTGAAAATTGAGATCTTGCGTCAAAAAATCGATGCGCGCGGCCGCGACATTATTTTGGAGGTCGATGGCGGCCTCAATCCGCAAACCGCGCCGCGCGCGATTGCGGCCGGTGTGACGGCGATTGTGGCAGGGTCGGCGGTGTTTCGCGGCGGACCCGATGCCTATGCGGAAAATATTTCGGCGCTGCGCGCCGGTGGGACGATCTAAGTCTGGAGCGACGCATGAGCGAAGCCAATCCCATTGAACCGCTCAAAGCGAAGCGGACGGACGCAGAGGATGCGGCCATATGGGATCGCTATGCCGGTCGGCCGGGCGAAGACGCCAAAGTCTCAGCGGTACATCGCCTGCGAATTGCTGGCAGCGCCCCAGAAGGATTCGGCCTGCATATGCGCCAGATCATTCCACCTGATGAATTGCGCGGTGAAATGCTAATGCGCGGCGTCTGGCGGATCGGAATGGACCGGCTTGAAATCAAAGACGGGACCGCCCCCTGGACCGGCGCGATGCCATCTCGGCACTACGCCAACCGACTGCACCGGTTTGATTGGCTTGCGGACTTGTTCACGCAAGACGATGCCGGGGCTGATCGCGGGCGCTTTTTGGTCGATGATTGGATTGAGAATTACGGACGCTTCGACGGCTTCTCTTGGCGCATGGGCTGCGCCGCGGATCGGGTTTGGAATTGGCTGCGCTGCGGTGCGGCCTTGTTTGAACAAGGCGCGGCGAGTGCATGCGAAACACGTCTCGAAGCGGTCGGACGGCAAGCCCGCCATGTCCTCGCTCTGGTCGATACGGAACTGGAGCCGAAGGCCCGTTGGCGCGGCTGCACACTGGCGGTCGCGCATGCGCTATGCCTAGGGCGCGGCAAAGGTCTTGATGACGCATTGTTGCGACTGGAGAGCGAGTGCACGGCGCAATTCTTCCCCGATGGTGGACATGTCAGCCGCTCGCCAGCCCGCGCCTTGAGTTGTCTGGCCGACCTCATCACGATCCATGATTTATTGACCCGCAGCGATCGCGATATCTCTGAATTCCTCACCCGCTGGATCACTCGGATCGGCGGCATGGTGGCATTTTTCAAAGCGGGCGATGACGCGCTTATGCCTTTCCATGACGGTGATGAGCGCTGGCCTGAAGCGGTTGATGCGGTGCTCGCCCATATGACGACCCCGCCGCGGCGCTTTTCCGTGGCGCCCAAATCTGGCTTTCATAAGCTGCAAAAAGGCCCGACCGTATTGGTCTTGGATGCCGGCGCGATGCCGGAGCCACCGTTTGGAGATAAAGCGCACGCAGGCGCGCTGGGGTTTGAACTGCATGATGGTCCGGCGCGGATTGTGACCTCCTGCGCGTGCAGCCCGGAAATCGACATTGCCTTTCGCGCTGCTGTGCGCCGCACCAGTGCCCATTCGACATTGGTGCTCGACAATACCGATTCCTCTCGCTTCATGACCAATGAGGACACCCGCCTGCTTTATCCAGACGGACCGGAAGGGATTTCTGCGAAACGGCTTGAGGAAGATGATGAGATTTGGCTGGATGCTCAGCATGGTGGCTACAAACGCCAATTTGGACTCTTGCATCGCCGTCGCTTATTCATGTCTGGCGATGGTCGCAGACTGACCGGAGAAGACTCGCTCGCACGGCCCGTCGCGGCGGGCGCGACAGAGGATGAAGGCGCGATCGCTTATGATCTCAGATTCCACCTCCATCCGACGATGCGCGCCAGTATGGCGGGCGACGCAATTGTATTACACAGCGATTTGGGACCTAAATGGCGTTTTAAAACGAGTCACGCCAAAGCAAGACTTGAAGAAACGATTTATCTCGGGAGAGGGATCATCGAACGCAGCGACCAAATTGTCCTAAGCGGCCAAGCACTTCCGAACAGCGATGGCTCAACCCCACCAAACTGCGTCAGATGGGCCTTCCTGAAAGTAGACGTAAAATGAAGCCTGAAATCGAAGCCAAACGGGCAATGGCCCTGACGCTCGGATTTGATACCGGCGCAGCCTTTTTCGCGATGTTGCTGGCGATCCACACCCGCTGGGGTGCCACCAGTGGGTTTCCGCCGGATGCCGTCGTCACCAGCTTTATCGCGGCTGCAATGTTCTCCGCTGCGGCGTTGATTTCCTTCTTTACGCTACGCGTCCATCGCCAGGTCTGGCGCCACTCGGGATGGCCGGATGCTGTGCGCATTGTGCAAGCCGTCGGTTTGACCGCCTTACTGTTCCTACCGCTCTTATTTCTTTGGAACCGTTTGGTCGGATTTCCACGCTCAAGTCTTTTCATAGCCCTGATTATTTGGGTCGGATTGCTCTTTCTGGGACGCATGGTGGCGCTGTCGCAATCGACCCGGCGGCCGTTCCAGATCTTTCGCGGCAGCCGCGAAGATGCACCGCCGGCGATTCTGGTCGCGAACGCCAACGAGGCCGCCGGCGTATTGCGTGATTTGCAAGCCAGCGATGGCGGCGCGTCAGTGCGAATCCTCGGCTTGATTGAGGCTGATGGCGCAGAACCAGGACGCGCGATCCGCGGCGTGCCTGTGCTCGGCGGGCTGACCGAGCTTGGCAAAATGCTCGACTTATTGGCGGTGCGCTACGACAAGACCCCCTGGGTTGCGGTGGCTGGCACTGTGCGGGCGCAAGATACGATGAGCGCCGTGCTCGAAACTGCGACGCAGCATGGATCGCAAGTCATGGCGCTCGGCTCAGATCGCGAAGGCTTGCACTTGCAAAGCGTTCGCCCCGCCGACTTGTTGGCACGCCCGATGCGTAAACTAGAGCTCGAGCCAGTCGAAGATCTGTTGCGCGGAAAGCGTGTTTTCGTGACCGGCGCTGGCGGTACGATCGGCGCTGAGTTGGTCAAACAGTGCGCCGCTGTCGGCGCCGCGCAGCTCACGCTCTATGATGCATCCGAGTTTAATCTCTACGACATCGATCTCACCCTTCGTGAGCAATATCCAGAGCTCGATGTGTTCGCGCAAATCGGCGATGTGCGCGACAAGACCCGCCTGAAGCAAACCGTCCAACACGCGCAGCCGGACATCATGATTCACGCGGCGGCGCTCAAACATGTTCCGCTCATGGAAATGAATGCTTGCGAGGCGATTCTCACCAATGTTGGCGGTGCGATCAATGCCGTCGATGTCGCAATTGAATGTGGCTTACAGCGGTTCGTCTTCATCTCCACGGACAAAGCCGTGGATCCAGACAATGTCATGGGAGCCACAAAACGCTTGGCCGAATTGGCTTTGGCCTATCGCTCAAAAGGCACGCGTTTGACAGTCTCCATGGTCCGCTTCGGCAACGTGCTCGGTTCGTCAGGATCTGTGGTGCCCCTGTTCGAGCGCCAAATCGCAGCGGGCGGCCCACTTACGCTCACCGATGATCAAGTCTCGCGCTACTTCATGACCGTCGAAGAAGCTGCGTCGCTGGTCCTGCAAGGGGCAGCGCATAATGGCCAGCCCGGCGAATCTTCGCTTTATGTGCTCGATATGGGTGACCCGATCCGGATCCGCACCCTGGCCGAGGCGATGATCCGGATGAAGGGCATGGTGCCGTATCAAGACATCAAGATTAAAACAACCGGCCTGCGCCCTGGCGAGAAGCTGCATGAAGAGCTGACTTATGCCAATGAACGCCTGATCGCGACCGGCATTGATGGCCTTAATAAAGTTACGCCGCAGAGCCGCAATGTTGAGCCTTTGGGCTTTGCCGATCACTTAGACAAACTTTTAAAAGTGGCGAAGGATCGCGAAGCGACGCTTGCGCGCAGTGTGCTGTCATCTCTGGTGCCAGCCTATCAACCCCCGAAATATCGCGATGAAGTGAAACGCGTGAGTTGACGCGGATCGGACTCATGATAGGCGGGCGAGCGTGTTCTGACCCTTAGCCTGCAGGCCAATCTATGACCTCATCGACGAAAGTCCGCCGCGCCTTGATTTCAGTTTCTGACAAAGCGGGCCTGGTGGAACGCGCCGCTGCACTGGCCGAATTTGGGGTTGAATTGGTCTCGACAGGTGGCACTGCACAGGCGCTCAAATCCGCTGGGCTGGTGGTTAAGGATGTGTCGGACCTGACGGGCTATCCTGAGATGATGGAGGGCCGGGTTAAAACTCTGCATCCGGCCATTCATGGCGGTTTGCTCTACCTGCGCAACAATCACCAGCATAAGGCCGATGCTGACGCCCATGGGATCGAGGCGATCGATTTGGTTTACATCAATCTCTACCCGTTTGAAGCGACCGTCGCCTCTGGCGCAGACTTTGCCGATTGCATTGAAAATATCGATATTGGCGGGCCGGCAATGTTGCGGGCGGCAGCGAAGAATGGCGACTCGGTGGCCGTATGCACAGATGGCGGAGATCTCGACGCTGTATTGGCGGAAATGGCCCGCACCAACGGGCTCATTTCACAAACGATGACGCGTCAACTCGCGGCGAAGACATATGCCCGCACAGCCGCCTATGATGCGGCCATTTCGGGGTGGTATGCACGCCAGCTCGACCTGCCAGCGCCCGATTGGATCGGCGTCGGTGGCCGCTTGAATGAGGCGCTCCGTTATGGCGAGAACCCACATCAGAGCGCCGCGTTTTACGTCACCGGTGATCCCCGCCCAGGCGTCGCGACCGCGCGGCAAGTTCAGGGCAAAGCGCTGTCTTACAACAATATCAATGACACGGACGCGGCGTACGAATTGATCGGCGAGCTTGGCGATGAGGCGCCTGCCGTGGCGATCATCAAACATGCCAATCCTTGCGGCGTGGCCGTGGCCGATACAGTGGTCGAGGCCTATCGCGCTGCGCTGGCCTGCGATTCAACTTCGGCATTTGGCGGCATCGTCGCTTTGAACCGCCCGCTGGATGAAGCCATGGCGGAAGAAATCACGTCAATTTTCACAGAAGTGGTCATCGCGCCGGGCGCGGATGATGCCGCAATCGAGGTTTTCAAAAAGAAGAAAAACTTGCGCCTCCTGCTGACCGAGGGACTGCCGGACCCATCGGCGAAGGGCAAAGTGATTAAGAGCGTTGCGGGCGGCCTATTGGTGCAGGATCGCGATTTCGGGCGGATCACCAAGTCTGACCTGCAAACCGTTACCCAGCGCGCGCCGACGCCCGCCCAGCTCGATGATTTGCTGTTCGCTTGGCGCGTCGCTAAACACGTCAAATCGAACACCATTGTCTATGCCAAAAACGGCGCCACGGTCGGCATCGGTGCTGGGCAAATGAGCCGCATCGACTCAGCTCGAATTGCGGCCCGCAAAGCGGAAGACGCGAAAGACAAAGAAGGGTTCGAAACCGTACGCACGCAAAACTGTGTGGCTGCCTCCGATGCGTTTTTTCCATTCCCAGACGGCATGCTCGCAGCGGCCGCTGCTGGCGCAAGCGCGATCATTCAGCCGGGCGGATCGATCCGTGACAAAGATGTGATTGCGGCCGCCGATGAAGCGGGGCTGGCTATGGTATTGACCGGCATGCGTCACTTCCGGCACTAAGCCCTCAAAGAGAGGACGATGCCGACACTCCCACCACCATTCGATGACCAGGGCCAGCATTGGAAAGAGATCCGCGTGTACTATGAAGACACGGATTTCACCGGCATGGTTTATCACGCCAATTATCTACGGTTTTTCGAGCGCGGGCGGTCGGATTTCTTGCGCGATGCCGGCGTCAGCCATCAAAGCTTGTTGGCGCGCGACCCACCAGCGGCCTTCACGCTGACCAATGTCGAAATTGATTATAAACGGGCGGCGAAAGTCGATGATCTATTGACCATCCGCACCCGCAGCCGCGGCGTCAAAGGCGTGCGCATGTTTTTCGACCAGACCTGTTTGCGCCGCGAGGATGTGATCGCGGACGCGCGCATCACGGCGGTGATGATCCATGCCGATGGCCGCCCGATGCGCCCAATCCCCGAGGTCGTCACGCAGCTTAAACCGTTTGAATATCAGGCGCCGGATTAGATCTCGCACTCAACTGACGGGGCATTGCCCGTTATTGTCCCACACTCGCGTGGTCGTTTCAGACAATTCGGTCATGACCACATGCCAATCCGCTAATGACACACCGTCTACCTCACGCCGCTCAATCATCTCATGCAGCACGGCTGCTGCCGTATCAAAGAAAGGGATCGCGTCTTTCTGACGGAGATCGATGATCGCGTTCAACACAGAGGCCCGCGCCTCAACGCGCTCAGGCACGAGCGCGGTAACGCTGGCAAAACACCGGCAAAACGTGCCGAGATCGCTGCCGGGATCTTCTGCATATTGTCCGACCGAAACGACATCACCTACCAAAGCCGCTTGGCAAGCGTAACTGAGCCGCAATTCAGCCTCGCTGTTTTCAAGGACAGTATTGTATGTCT
Organism: Pseudomonadota bacterium; assembly: GCA_039191105.1. Lineage (GTDB taxonomy): Bacteria > Pseudomonadota > Alphaproteobacteria > Caulobacterales > Hyphomonadaceae > Henriciella. The sequence goes on along the minus strand of JBCCXW010000044.1, from coordinate 5,953 downwards.
CTGCCACAGCACCAAACGATAGAAGGCATAAGATAATCGTTGAATTAAAGTATCTCATATTCCAGTCTAATACTAAAAGATTGGAATATGAGATAGATAATCAAATAATATATCGAAAGATTTTACTGCACCACATCTTGCCATTCTGGCGTTCGCTCAAGCGTCGCTTTGGCGAACGGGCAGAGTGGAATGATTTTGAACGCTTCGGCCCGCGCATCTTTGACCGCAGCCTCGACCAGTTTTTTTCCGACACCCCGGCCTTTGAGCACTTCAGGTACGCCGGTATGGTCGATAATGATCCGACTGGTCCCCGCGCGGGAATAGGTCATTTCGGCCTCATGCCCATCGATTTGGGTCACATAACGCCCACCGCTTGGGCCGTCCTCTCGGGTGATGGTCATCTCTGTCATAGCAAGCTCCATAGGTTGATCCCCAAGTAGGGCGGCGATAGCGCGGGGACTATGCTGACGCCATAAAATTCAATTATCTGAAAACCGCATGGTCTTACTGACAGAGCATGTCAGCAAGACCGCTTATGCTAGTGGCAAACCCTGGAGCTGAGCATGGCAAAGACATCCGCACGCGAAAAATTGCAAGCAGACAAACACCTTAAAAAGGTCACCATGGAAAAGAGATGGGCCGGTTTTCAACCCGGCGAGACCATGCTCGTCGCGACGCCGCTAATGGTCGATGCGTATATTCGAGAGATCCCATATGGCCAAACACAGACCATCCAGGATCTTCGCGATGATCTCGCGGCCCGCGAGGCCTGCACTGGCACCTGCCCAATGTCGACATCAATTTTTGTGCGCATGGTGGCCGAAGCCGCCTTGGAAGACCTCGCGGAGGGCGTACCACTCTCCTATGTCAGCCCGTTTTGGCGGGTCATTTCCAGCCGCGATAAAATCGCTCATAGGCTCAAACTCGATCCAGCTTGGCTCGACGAGCAACGTTGCCTGGAAGCTAGCGAGGCGCGCGATTAATCGCTAAAGCGGCGCGATGAGATTGCCGCCCCGCCCGGATCTGGATTGGAAAGACGATGGCACGCCCGTGGATCGACGCGTCTACGATGTGTTTTACACAGTGGACGACGGCCTTGCGGAAGCGCGCGCGGTCTTCTTGTCGGGCTGCGGCCTGCCGGAACGATGGCGAACCAAGCCTGCTTTCACAGTCGCCGAACTTGGCTTCGGCACGGGTCTGAATTTCTTAGCGGCTTGGCAACTCTGGCAAACCACACGGCCGCCAGATGGCTGGCTAAATTTTGTCAGTTTTGAAGGCTTCCCCTTAGAGGTTGAAGACATCGCCCGCGCGATGCGGCCATGGACGGAGCTTACGCAGTTGGCGGAGGCGCTTTGCGCGGCCTGGCCGCCGCGCGCCAAAGGGGTACGACAGATCACCTGGCCGAGCGAGCGCCTAACGCTGATCCTGCATGTCGGAGCCATTGAAGAAACGCTGCCACAATCAGTATTTACGGCTGATGCCTGGTTCTTAGACGGGTTCAGCCCAGCCAAAAATCCAGCCATGTGGGCGGACAGCCTGTATCCCTTAATTGCCGCGCGGAGCCGGCCGGGCACCTGCGCGGCGACATTTACTGTGGCGGGCGCGGTGCGACGCGGACTCACTCAGGCTGGTTTCAGCGTCACCAAAGCCCCAGGCCATGGCCGGAAGCGAGAGCGTTTAGAGGCAGTCTTTAACGGCGCTAAGACCATACCCGTGGTGAACCAAACACCCCACGTCGCGATTATCGGGGTGGGCATCGCAGGCGCTTGCTTGGCCCGCCAGCTGACCGATCGCGGCGCGAAGGTCACCATATTCGATACGGCCGATGGCCCCGCTCAAGGCGCGAGTGGCAATCCGCTCGCACTCGTCATGCCGCGCTTGGATGCCAGCGATAGCGTTCAGGCGCGCTTGTTTGTTGACGCCTATCTCGCAGCGCAGGCCTTCTATAAAGATCGAGACGGCGTCGCGATTTCTGAAACCGTTCATCAGCCGCGCGATCCGCAAGAGGCAGACCGGTTTGCGAAAGTCCTCGCAGACCCACCCCTAGGCCTTGCCCAATTGGAAGCGCTGCAAGGCGGGGGTCTTTTGCACAAAGGCAGCCTCTCGGTGCAGCCTTCGGTACTAATCCCAGCTTTGCTGGCCGGCACAGAGCTGTGTTGGCAGACCCCCGCCACCGTTGAGCTATCCGAGCGGACGGTGAATGGATCGGCATTTGACGCGATTGTTCTCGCATCTGGCTGGCAGCAGCCTCCAGAGATCGCGGATGCGCTCGATCTTACACCTCGGCTCGGCCAAATTGAATGGACAGAGGCCGAGCCAGGGTCACCCGCCAGCGCCATTGCCCGCGGCGACTATGCGATCGCCGCTCATGGTTTGCGATTATGGGGCGCCACCTATGAAGATCCAGATCAGGCCGGTCCGCAATCGAGCCGCGCGGCGCGGTCCAAAAACATGCAGGCCTTAGAGGCGCTCAATCCGTATTGGCGGCAGGCGGCGATCCGCGGCCCGGCGCATTCCCGCGCTGGCATCCGCGCCACCACAGCCGACCGGTTGCCGCTGATAGGCGGATACCCGGATGTTGAGGCGGCGATCGCCGATCGCAGCGCCTTGGCACGGGCTGGCTGGGAGGTTGCAGCATCAGATTATCATCGGCCCGGCATTTTCGTCGCCACCGGATATGGATCGCGCGGCTTTACTTGGGCACCATGGGCGGCGATGATTCTAACCGCCCAAATTTTCGCAGACCCGCTGCCAGCGCCCACGGCCTCGCTGCGTACGATTGCGCCCATCCGGCAAGTCATTCGACGCCTGAAACGCGGCCAAATCTGATTCGCGATTCGTGACGTTTTTTACATCCGAATCAATATTTTGGGCGAGTTTCGTTTTTTTCGCCCAGGATGCGAGCAAAGACCGTGCTGACAGCGCTGACTTGCAGCTTTGACAGCGTTTACCTTCGTCTCGGGGCTAGTCTTGGCCGGACGCTTGCAGTTGTATCCGCAGCGTCAATAAAGGACCACGTTTGGACAGGCCTGTCGAATGCACGCACGCGACCAATCTAGGGGAAAAATAAAGTGTCTCATCAGAATGTAGAGTTATCTGATCTCGGTATTCAAGCCGGGGAAATTCGCAAGAACTGGAACGAAGAAACCCTTTACGAACAAGCGGTTCGCAGTGGTGAGGGGGAAGTTGCCAAAGGCGGCGCGCTGCTCGTGAAGACCGGCAAACATACCGGCCGATCGGCAAAGGATAAGTTTACCGTCCGCGATGCGACGACCGAAAACACGGTTTGGTGGGACAATAACGCCGCCATGACACCGGCTCATTTTGATGCACTTTGGGAAGATTTCCGAGCGCATCTCGCCGGCAAAACGCTCTACACACAGGATCTTTTTGGCGGCGCCGATTTAGATCACCGCGCGCCCGTGCGAATTGTCAACGAACTCGCCTGGCACAGTCTGTTTATTCGCCATTTGCTGCGCATTCCAACCGCGGAAGAGTATGACAGCTTCGCGCACGAATTCATGATCATCAACAGTCCGAGCTTCCGCGCGGATCCTGCCAAGCACGGCACCGCGTCTGATACAGTGATCGCGGTCAACTTTGCGAAAAAATTGGTGCTGATCGGTGGCACCAGCTATGCCGGCGAGACCAAGAAATCGGTTTTCACCATCTTGAACTACATTCTTCCAACCAAAGGCGTGATGCCGATGCACTGCTCAGTGAATGATGGCGGCGACAATGATGCTGCGATCTTCTTCGGCTTGTCCGGCACTGGCAAAACCACACTCTCAGCGGATGCCACTCGGACGCTCATCGGTGATGATGAGCATGGTTGGTCTGAGAATGGATTGTTCAATTTCGAAGGCGGTTGTTATGCTAAAATGATCAATCTTTCGCCGGAGAATGAGCCGGAAATCTACGCCACAACCAGCATGTGGGGGACAGTCCTCGAAAATGTGGTTATGGATCCGGAGACGCGCGAGCTGGATTTCTTTGATAATACGCTGGCCGAAAACTCACGTGGTGCATATCCGATTTCAGCAATCGAAAACGCCTCGCTGACCGGTCGCTGCGGGCAGCCAAAGAATTTGATCATGCTGACCTGCGATGCCTTCGGCGTCATGCCGCCAATTGCGAAACTCACGCCTGAGCAGGCGATGTATCATTTCTTGTCTGGCTATACGGCAAAAGTTGCCGGGACGGAAAAAGGCGTGACCGAACCCACCGCAACGTTCTCCACCTGTTTTGGCGGCCCGTTCATGCCCCGTCATCCAAGTGAGTATGGCAAGCTTCTGGGCGAATTGATCGACCAGTACAAAGTTGATTGCTGGCTGGTTTCAACCGGATGGACGAGCGGTGCGCATGGCGTTGGCCATCGGATGCCGATCAAAGCCACCCGCGCGCTGCTCAATGCCGCGCTCGATGGCTCGCTCAACCGCGCCAATTTCCGGGTCGACGAGACCTTTGGCTTCAAAGTGCCAACTGAAGTGGACGGCGTTGATCGCACGATCCTCAATCCGCGCGACACCTGGGCGGATAAAGCCGCCTATGATGCGCAAGCCGAGAAGCTCGCGCAAATGTTCATTGAGAACTTTAAAGTCTATGAAGCGCATGTGGACGCAAGTGTGATCGCTGCCGGCCCACGGGTCAAAGTCCCCGCTTAAGGACGGTTCTCGCAAACTGCACAAAAAGCCTCTCGCCACGCGAGAGGCTTTTTAGAGGAGATGTCCAATAACTGGGTGACATGAAAATTATCCGCTGGCATCGCAGTCGCAGGGCGTGCTAAGCTTCCGCATAGGGATCAGCGGGGGTAAAGATGAAGTATCTGATTGGCGCCATTATAGCGGCTTTTCTAGTGTCGGCATGCGAAACGCAAACGGTCAGCGAGGCGGCACCAACAACCGAGCCATTGCCGACGCAGGCCCTCGTCCTGTCGAGCGATATGATGGTGGCACAAAGTGCGGAATGCGACCCCGTTCTGGATCAAGTGTGTTATGCTTCGGCCAAACAGCAGTGCGACGCTTCATTCTGCTCCGCCGGGCCTATATGTACGCCAGCGGCGGCCTATGCCGCGTGCCTGAACACAGCTGAAACGCAGTGCCTGCGGGTGCCCGAGACCTGTCCTGGCACGCCAGACCAACCTCCTGCGCCAGCAGGACCTATGTGCTCAGACGCCTGCATAGATACGCCGCGCTTGGTGCAAAGCTGCACGCGAGCTGACCCCGACCGATTGGCCGTCTTCCGATGCAATGACACGGTCACGACCCTTTTCGAAGAGCTTGGTTATATCTGCTCTGAATGCCGCAGAAAACCTTTTGAAGGCGGATACAAGCACTGCCATGATCCGGGCAAAGAGACGTTTGAACTGATCTGCGACGGCACCGCGCCGACGCTGAGCATTCCCTAAAACAAGAAGAGGCGGACCCTAGTTCGCTGGCAACAGGATCACGCTGCCATTGCGACCATAGTCGGACTCACCGCGATGATTGCGGCGACGATTCGAGAAATAGGTCTCGTGCATCGCGCATGTGTCGTGTCCGAGACTGTCGATTGTATTGACGCCCTCGCGCATCAGTTTGGTTTGGACATAGCCAACAAGATCGAAAAAAGAGCGGTCGCCGCGGCCAGCGGTGAACAAGCGGTCGGTCCATTCTTGCTCGCCGACAAATGTGTCCCGGAATTCAGGGCCGACTTCATAACTCGCCTGTTGAATGGCCGGGCCAATCGCAGCGACAATCCGCTCACGCGCGGCCCCTTCGGTCTCCATCATTGCGATGGTCGCCTCACAAATCCCCGCCAACGCGCCTTTCCAGCCCGCATGCGCGGCGCCGATCACGCGCGCCTCGGCATCGGCCAATAGGATTGGCACGCAATCGGCAGACAAGATGCATAGCGCAAGACCTGGCACGCTGGTCACCATAGCATCGGCGCGCGGCCGCGTGTGCCAGGCTTC
>JBCCXW010000043.1:0-24217 GCA_039191105.1 Pseudomonadota bacterium | reverse complement strand
TCATGTGGAAGCCGGTGATATTCCGCGGGAACACCGCCCCACCAGCCGAAATAGTGCTGATACACGGCTTTGGCATTGTGGTTCAGCGTTCCATAATAGCCGCGCGTCGCGAAATCATCGGTTTGAATGTCTGGCTCTTCGACAGCCTCTGCCGCCTCCACCATCGTCGCGCCCGCATTTGCGTTGCGTAGCGTTTGATCATGAACATAGCGGTAGATATCGCGTTGGCTGGCGAGGAACTGGACGACATTTTCCTGCCCCCAAGTCGGCCAATGGTGCGAAGCGAAGACGACATCGCTCCGCTCCCCATACTCGGCCAAGACATAGTCAATGGCGCGGCTCCATTTCAGCGCGTCGCGCACTTTTGCGCCGCGCGGCGTCAGCACATTGTGAAAGGTCGCCGTCGCCACTTCCGCGGTGCATAGCGCGCGCTTCTCTGGCAGATAGAACATAAACTCGGCCGGCGCTTCGGTGCCCGCTGCGTCGATAAACTCAAACGTAACGCCATCGATGACACGGACCGTACCGCGACCCTCAATCTCTTCGGTTGGAAGGATCAAACTGATGGTTCCGTTTGGCAGGCCAGGGCCGAGCCCTGACCCGATATGGGCATTGGCCGAGCGCGCGAGCGTATTGCCGAACATCAGAGTCGCGCGCCGGCTCATCTGATTGCCAGCAATCAGGTTTTCGGAAACGGCGCTCTCAGAAAAACCGATCGGCGCCAGGATTGGGACGCCATTGGCAACATCTTCATCCGAAATCACCCCGCGGGCGCCGCCAAAATGATCGGCGTGCGAATGGGTGTACAGCACGCCTGTGACCGGACGTTCGCCCAGCGTGTCATTGACGAGTTTCAAGGATGCGGCAGCGGTTTCCGTAGCCGTAAGCGGGTCGACGATGATCCAGCCGGTGTCGCCTTCGATCACACTCATGACAGACAAATCATAGCCCCGCACCTGGTAGAGCCCTTCGGTGACCTTAAACAATCCATGATGGGCGGCGAGCTGCGATTGCCGCCAAAGGGATGGATTCACCGTCGCCGGCGCATCTGCCTCGAGGAAATCAAACTGTGGGATGGCCCATACGACATCCCCATTCTCCGACAATATGGCCGCGTCTTTGATATAGGCGAGCCGGTCGCGCCGGGCGTCTTCGCCATCCGATCCGGGCCCTAGGTCAAGGCGAGCTGCCAGCGCGGCATTCGCGTCTTGTGTGGCCTGCGTCGCGGTGCCAGGCGCGGGCAAGCCAGCGGCGAGCGCTTCGGCTGACGGCTCTGGAAGGTCATTTAAATTCGAGGGTTCGCCACACGCGGCGATCCAAATCCCGATCGGCAAGGCCAGCCAAGTGCGCATATCTTCCTCCCAAACATACCCCAGGAGTGAAGCAATTTTTCAGATCCAACAAGATCGCGCCGGGGAAGCGCGTCTAATAGCGGTCCAAGCGAGCGGGCAATCCGTATTCAATCAAGCGTGTGCAGGCCCATTCATACGCATCCGCACAAGACTCTTGCAGCAGCCGGATGGCTTGTGACTGATCACGCCGACCGCCGCGCCCCATATACATCATATTGCCGAGCCCCGCGCAGGCGGCTGCATCATCAAGCTTGCAGCCATGACCATAGAGCGCCCAGGCATGCGGAAGATCAACGTCGCCGCTAGTGCCCTTTTGGGAGATAAACGCCTGTTGCATGCACGCGCCCGTATGATCGCCATCTAAACAAGCCTCGTCATAGAGTGTTTTCGCGCGTTGATAATCCTGCTCGGTGCCGGTCCCGCGGCGATACATTTCGCCAAGCGCAAAACAGTTTCTCGCCCATTGGTCGCGAGGGAGCGTTCGGTCTGTGCAGAGACGATTATAGACTTCAAGTGCCGCCTCCATCCGCTGTTCGGCGCGCGCAAGGTCGACCCCATCTTCGGGTTTGATCACCTCACGACCAGACACGCCTTCGGTTAAGCGTGCGGCGTCGCGGAGCGCGCGCTCAGCAAAATACTCGTCCGCGGACTTCGGGGTCGGCTTAGGGGCCCCAAATTGCGCATGGGCCTGGCCAAGCGCCCAAAGCGACAGACACATCAAAGCAAACGTGCGAACCACCATACGGGCCTCCTTAAGAAACGTGAGCGATGAAACTGTTAGCTAGGAATACGGCGCTTTTCTGTCGAGTCTTGTCAGACAGAGTTTCGGCTGTCACCGTACATCATAAATGGGAGGCGCTTTATGTCAGCGGAAAATCAAGTTCCGATCGGTTCCGGCTTCGGAGCTAAAACACCCGCAAAAGACGTTGTCGCGGGATTAGACCTTAGCGGGAAAAACATCGTGGTGACCGGCGGATATAGCGGGATCGGTATCGAGACCGTTCGTGCTTTGGCGGGTGCTGGCGCGTCCGTCACGGTGCCCGCCCGCCGGCTGGACACGGCGCAAGAAGCCCTCGCGGATCTGCGCGGGAGCGTTGACATCGCACATATGGACCTCGCTGATCTTAGTTCGGTGCGCGCGTTCGCAAATGATTATGTGCAAACGGGTCGCGCGCTGCATGTATTGATCAACAATGCGGGGATTATGGCGTGCCCGCTGGCGCGCGTCGGGCCGGGCTGGGAGCGCCAATTCGGCGTCAATCATCTCGGTCATATGGCGCTGAGTTTAAGCCTCCTTCCGGCGCTCCAGAAGGCGCAAGGCGCGCGTTTGGTCGCGCTTTCCTCGACAGCTCATATTCGCGGCGATGTGAACTGGGATGATCCGAATTATGAGACCAGCGAGTATGAGAAATGGGGCGCCTATGCGCAGGCGAAGTCTGCCAATGCGCTCTTTGCGCTCGGTGCTGACCGACTTTGGGACAGGTTTGGGATTACCGCTTTCAGCGTTCATCCAGGCGGCATTTTCACGCCGCTCCAACGTCACCTAACGACCGAGGAAATGGCGGCGCTGGGCTGGATGAACCCAGACGGCACCGTGCCGCCGCAGGTTCAAGCGATGTTCAAGACGCCAGAACAGGGCGCCTCAACCGCAACTTGGGCGGCAACGAGTGCGCAGCTCGATGGGCGCGGCGGTGAGTATTGCGAAGACTGCGACATCGCCCAGCTGGCTGGCCCAGATAGCCAGCGCTGGGAACATGCAAGGACCTGGATTTGCGATGAGGCCAATGCCGATCGCCTCTGGCGCATGAGCGAAAAGATGTTGGCGGCCGCGTAAACGCTGACCTGTTGCCTCAGCTTGACCTTCGCGGCGGCGGGGCGCAGGGAGGTGATATGTCGCCGTACACGCACGACCCGTCGGCAAAGCCGCGCGCGCCTAGACTTGGTTTATGGGCGGGCATTGCTGCGCTCATCCTGGTCTTGTTGCTGTTCCTATTTGGGCGTTACACTCAGGTTTTGAACCTTGAGGCGCTTGAGCAGGTGATCGCTGAGTTTGCGAATGGACCTTGGGGCATACCCGCTTTGGTGCTAACCTTCTGTGCTTGTGCGTATATCGGGGTTCCGCAATTCCTTTTGATTGGGATCGCTGTTTATGCTTTCGGCCCATTTTGGGGCGCGATGTGGGCTTGGGTGGCGACCCTTTGCTCCGGAACGGTGACCTTTTGGGTTGGCAGATTTTTTGGAGCGGCCACGCTGCAACGCTTAGGGGAAGGGCGGATTAAGCGGTTCGCCAATTTCGTTGCGCGCAATGCATTTGCAGCAAGTGCGATTGTGCGAAATGTGCCAACCGGGCCGTTTTTGATGGTGAATATGATTTTTGGCGCGATCCGTGCCAATTACGCGCATTATCTGGCCGGTATGGCGCTTGGGATTGTGCCTAAAATCGCACTGGTTGCGTTCGGCTTGCAAGCCATTCAGGCGGCGCTGCAGGGTCATTTCTGGCTCGCGCTTATGGCTGCGCTTGCAGCGGTGGCAGTATTTTTGGGCGGCGTCCTATACGTTCGGCATCGGCGTTTGAAGGGCGATAATATCCCGCTCTAGGCGGAATAGCCTGTTGACAGGCCTCATTCATCGCCGCATTGCAGGGTCATGTGCAACAATTTGCCTCTTCTAAGCCTCCTGCTCCTTACTGGCCCCTGGCCGGTGGCGACGGTGCGTTAGGAAAACCGTCCACGGCCAGGGGATAGACTTAAAGACACTCTCTCTTTTCACCAGGCCGGATCGATGACCGATACAACAGAAATTGTAATTTTTGACACGACGATGCGCGATGGCGAACAATCGCCAGGCGCCTCTATGACCCATAATGAGAAGCTTGCCCTTGGGGAGCTCTTAGAGACTATGGGCGTGCACGTGATCGAAGCGGGTTTTCCCGCAGCATCCTTGGGTGACTTTCAAGCCGTCAGCGAAATCGCGCGCCGCTCGAAGTCGGCGACCATTTGCGGCCTCGCGCGGTCGACCCCGAGCGATATTGACCGCTGTGCGGAAGCGGTGCGCCATGCCGCCAAACCGCGCATTCATACCTTTATTTCGACCAGCCCAGTGCACATGAAGCACAAACTCAAAATGGGCGCGAACGCAGTGCTCGAGGCGGTGGGGCGCTCCGTCGCGCAAGCGCGGAACCTGGTCGACGATGTCGAATGGAGCCCTGAGGATGCCACCCGCACCGAGTTTGATTTCCTCTGCAAGTGCATCGATGCGGCGATCACGTCAGGCGCAACGACAATCAATATCCCCGACACAGTGGGCTACTCGCATCCCGAGGAATACGGCAATCTCATCCGGCGTCTGCGCGAGACCATTCCGGACAGCGACAAAGTGATTTGGTCGACCCATTGTCACAACGATCTGGGGCTCGCAGTCGCCAATTCCATCGCCGGCGTGCAAAACGGCGCGCGGCAAGTCGAATGCACGATAAACGGCCTCGGCGAACGGGCCGGCAATGCTGCCTTGGAAGAGGTGGTCATGGCTTTTAATGTGCGCCGTGATAATTTGCCCTTTCACACCGGTCTGGATGCCAGCAAACTGGCCTCTGCCAGCCATATGGTCAGCCGCATTACCGGCTTCCCGGTACAGTATAATAAGGCGATCGTCGGCAAGAATGCGTTCGCACACGAAAGTGGCATCCACCAAGATGGCATGCTGAAAAACGCCGAAACCTATGAAATCATGCGCCCGGAGGACGTTGGGGTTTCCAAAACCAGTCTGGTCATGGGCAAACATTCGGGGCGTCATGCGTTCCGCGACAAGCTCGAAAGCCTCGGCTATGAGCTCGACCAAGAAAGCCTCAATGCCGCGTTTAAACGCTTCAAAGATCTTGCCGATCGCAAGAAACACGTCTTTGATGATGACTTGATTGTGCTTGTGGATGACCAATTGTCTGCGATCGGGGAGCGGATTTCCTTCCAGTCTTTGCGGGTCGTGGCTGGCTCTCAAGGCCCGCAAACGGCGGATTTGACGGTTTCGGTCGACGGCGAAACGCATGCGGTGCACAGCGAAGGCAACGGGCCGGTCGATGCGGTGTTCAACGCCATTCGAAAAATCGTGCCGCACGAAGGCAAGCTCGATCTGTTCCAAGTCAAAGCGGTGACGGGTGGCTCGGATGCGCAAGCTGAAGTGCATGTTCGGCTAAACGGCGAGGGCATTATGGCCACCGGTCGATCATCTGATCCGGACACGCTAGTGGCCGCTGGCAAGGCCTATATTCACGCGCTGAATAAGCTCGAGGCGCGGCGTTTGAAGCGCAAAGCAGCTTAATTCGTAAACAAACGCGTCGTTCGCGTTAACCCTGTCTCGAAACGGCACAAAAGCCAACTTATTCGGTGATTATTGGGGAATGGAGGCGCGTACGATACGTACACATCAAGCAGTGAATTGGGCTTGCTTTAATCAAATCTAAACGGCATGAGGGTATAGGGCTGATCAAGTAACCAAAGCTGCGTGACCCGATTTTGATCACGCGTATTAAAAGCGGCGTAGGAAAATGATCGGAAGCCTTCTCGGAGTTTTATCCACAGACATGGCCATCGACTTAGGCACAGCAAACACGCTGGTCTATGTCAAAGGACAAGGCATCAAACTCGATGAGCCCTCAGTGGTCGCTTATATGAATCAAGGCGGCCGCAAAATGGTTTATGCGGTTGGGGACGATGCCAAGAAGATGCTGGGGAAAACCCCGCTCAATATGGAAGCCATTCGGCCAATGCGGGATGGCGTGATCGCCGATTTCGAAGTCGCCGAAGAAATGATCAAGCACTTTATTCGCAAAGTGCACAATCGGCGCGCCTTCGTCTCGCCTCTGATTATCATTTGTGTGCCGAGTTCTGCGACAAATGTTGAGCGCCGCGCCATTCATCAGTCTGCGCTGGCGGCGGGTGCGCGCGAAGTGCATTTGATTGACGAACCGCTGGCAGCAGCGATTGGGGCTGGCTTGCCGATCGAGGAGCCTGCAGGGTCAATGGTGGTTGATATTGGCGGCGGCACCACCGAGGTTGCTGTTCTGTCACTTGGCGGTCAGGTCTATTCTCGCTCGGTTCGGATTGGCGGCGACAAAATGGACGAAGCCATCATGAGCTACTTGCGTAAGCACCAGGGCATTTTGGTCGGCGAGATGTCGGCCGAGCGCATCAAAAAGCAAATTGGAACGGCAATGGCGCCGGAGAACGGCGATGGCATGACCGTGACAGTCCGCGGTCGCGCCACCGGCGATGGCGTTCCGAATGAAGTCGAAATCAACGAAAAAATGATGGCTGAGGCGCTGAAGGATCCAGTCGGCGAGATCGTCGAAGCGGTCCGGATCGCGCTGGAGGCCATGCCGCCCGAGCTGTCGGCGGATATTGTCGACCGCGGCATTGTGTTGACCGGTGGGGGGGCGTTGTTGCGCAATCTTGATCTGGTTCTGCGCGAGCAAGCGCGGTTGCCAGTTATGATCGCCGAAGACCCATTGAAATGTGTTGCGAATGGGTGTGGGTTCGTCCTTGAGAACCTATCGCGCATGAAGAATGTCTTGTCGCCAGAAGTTTGATATGATTTTGGGCTGACGCCCTCAATCGAATAAGAAGGAAAAAGACCCATGCCACGGTCCAGCGGCAAGGGATACAGACAGCGCCCGCTGAGACGGTATGGCTTTTTTGTCGCCGTCGCGGGCTTGCTTGCGCTTTTGCTTCTGCAAACCTCACCGCGTTTGAGCGAAGGCGTTGAACCGATCCGCACGGCGGCGTCAGATCAATTGTTCCATGTCACGCGGCCAACTTTGATTGATCGCATCAGCGGCGCGTCAGCCAAAGAACGGCAAATTCTTGAGCTTGAGGCGCGTGTGCGCGAACTCGCGCAATATAAAGCCCTGGCATTGACCATGGCGGAGCGGCTCGAAGTCTACGAAGAAATCCTCAATATGCAGGGTGAACCGGCGGGAGCGGAGGTGACCGCGCGAATTATGGCTGAAACCAATGGCCCCTTCGCGGAGGCTTTGTTGGCCAATGCTGGCGCTACGAACGGGGTCGTCGAAGGCTATTATGCTGAAAATGACCGCGGTCTTGTCGGACGCGTGGTGCAAGTCGGCAAGCGGTCGTCACGCATCCTAAAAGTGACGGACTTTAACAGCCGTGTCCCAGTCATGGGGGAGTCGAGCGGTTTGCGTGCGATTATGTTTGGCGGCCGGGATGGCCTGGGTCGTCTGACCGATTTGCCTGAACAAGGCGCCTTTTTGCCGAATGAGCGCATTCTGACATCGGGCGAGGGCGGTATGTTCCCGCGCGGCGTTGTGGTTGGGCATGTCCGCGGCGACGATGAGAAAGACGTCCGCGTGGACCTCGCCATGCTCTCTGGTCAGCTCAGTTATGTGCGACTGAAGCCAACGATTACCGTTCCGCCGCCTGAGCTTTTTCCAGTTGAGACAGAAGTCGCTGCGTTGTCAGAAGGGGATGACTCGTGAACGGCGTGGGCGGGATTGCAGATCAGCTCGCCCTGCGCTGGGAACAGGCAAGGCCGCGGGCGCGTTTAGCCATTGGCGCATTGGTTGTGGCCCTGATTGGTATGGTGGGTCTGACGCCAAAGTCTTTTTTTGGCATCACACTGGCATGGCCATATGTCGGGCTGATTGCCGCCGTTGGTTGGGGACGGTCCGGCATCGGATTTGGGCCAATGGTATTTCTGCTCCTTTTTGGATTCGCGCAAGACGCCTCACAGGCGCCATGGGGCAGCCATGGTCTCGCAAATCTGCTGACATATGGGCTGTCTGCCATGGTCGCGCAAATGGCCGATACCGAACGTACGCCATTGCTGACCTTTCTGCTCCCAGTGGTGACATTGTTCGTCGGGATCACGCTGGTTTGGATTGTCGCGAGTGTTTCGGCCGGACACGCGGTGCGAGTGACGCCGATGCTGACCGCATATTTTGCAACGCTTGTGGTCCATATGCTTATCGCGCCTTTGTTTGAATTGCGCGCGCGTCGTGGTCCAGCGATTGGAGGCGCATGATGAGTGGGAACCGGCCCATTGATGCACTGTTTAACCGCCGCGCGATGATCGCGGCAGGCGCTGGTGGCGCAATGTTTGGCGGATTGATCACGCGTTTGTTTCAGCTTCAAATCCTCGAACATGAGCGGTTCGAAGTTGCCGCGGCTGAAAATGGCGTCCGCTTGGATTTGGCGCCGCCGCAGCGCGGGCGGATTCTTGATCGATTTGGCCGCCCGCTCGCAGCCCATCGGCAAGCCGGACGGGTGTCATTTGTGCGCGAGCAAACCGAGGATATGCCCCGCTTGCTCCGCGCGCTCGGCGAACATATCGAGATTTCCCCTGAGCGGCAGGCGCGTTTGGTGCGCGATGCCAACCGTCAGGCCAGCTTTCTGCCAACGACGGTGAAAAGCGAACTCTCATACGAGGATTTCTCGCGGCTATCGGTGCTCGCGCCGAGTATGCCGGGGCTGCAAGTAGAGATGGCGGCGACGCGATCCTATCCGCGTGGTCGGGATTTCGCCCACGTTCTTGGCTATGTCGCCAAAGCCAGCGAAGCCGACTTGGAGCGGTTGAGTGAGGGCGCGAATGCCCAGGAGCGGTCCGCGATCCGGCGATTGTTCAAGCACCCAGATATGCGCACAGGCCGTTCCGGCGTTGAGCGCTATGCTGAGGAGTGGCTGCGCGGCGAGGCGGGTTTCCGCAAACTGGAAACCAATGCGGCGGGCCGAATTATCCGAGAGTTTGATGATCCGACTCTGTCGCCAAGGCCCGGACGCGATCTTTACCTGACGGTGGATGCGGAACTGCAAAAATTTGCCATCGACCGATTTGGCGTTGAAAGCGGCGCTGCGGTTGTGCTCGACATCGAAACTGGAGAGATTCTGGCCTTTGTCTCGACGCCGGCCTTCGATCCGAATGATTTCGTCAACGGCATCTCGACAGAGGATTACGCGGTCTTGCGCGATGATGTTGAGTATTCGCCGCTCTATCATAAAGCTTATGACGGCACTTATCCGCCGGGTTCGACGTTTAAAATGGTTGTGGCCTCCGCCGCCCTGGAAGCTGGGGTGATCGACCCGAACGAGCGTATCTATTGTCCGGGCCACTATCGCTTTGGCAACAATACCTGGCACTGTTGGAAAAAACGCGGCCATGGCGCGGTGAATATGCATTGGGCCATTAAGAGTTCCTGCGATACATATTTCTACGAAGTCGCGCGGCGTATGGGGATTGAGCACCTCTCCGAAGTTGCGAAGCGCTTCGGCTTCGGCCAGCGTTGGGAGCTTGGGCTCATGGGCGGTCGTAGTGGGGTCGTTCCGAATGATGCCTGGAAGCGGGCCGCTCGGGGTGAGCCGTGGTTTGAAGGCGAGACCCTGAATGTCGGAATTGGGCAAGGCCAGGTGTCGACAACCCCGCTTCAGCTTGCGGTGATGACGGCGCGGATTGCCGCCGAGGGTAAAATCGTCACGCCGCGGATCATCGGCGAAGGGCCCCGGCCTGAAAGCGATATACCCTACGATGCGCCGCTCGATCCTGAAATCATGCAACGGATGAAAGCCGGGATGTTTGGTGTCACCTCAGAGGCGGGCGGGACAGCCCTACGCTCGGGCGATCTCGGTTTGGGCGGGCCAAGGCTGGCGGGTAAGACGGGGACATCACAAGTGCGCCGGATCTCGGCCCAAGAACGCGCCACCGGCATTCTCGAAGGCGATCAAATTGCGCGGCGCTTGCGCGACCATGCCCTGTTCGTCGCCTATGCGCCGCATGACGATCCGAAATATGCAATTTCAGTGATTGTCGAACATGGCGAAGGCGGCTCGAAAGCGGCCGCGCCGGTGGCAAGAGATATTTTGACGGAGGCATTAAGGATCGATTCGCGTCGCTCGCCAGCCTATACGCAAACCGCTTCGCTCGGCGATGGTTTTGGCCCCGGCGGCGGTGGCCGCGATCGATGACGACGCTGCGTTCAAGCTCGCTCGATTTTTCGCGCCGATCTTTTTTCACGCAAGTCAGCTCGCTGCCTTGGGGTTTGATCTTAATGCTCTGTGCGATGGCGATGATTGGCGTCGCGATTTTGCATTCTGCTACGTTCACCAATCCAGAAGAAGCCGGTCTCGCCATGCGGCATGCGACCCGCTTCGCGATTGCCCTCGTGGTCTTGTTGGCGACTGCTTTGTTTCCGATCCGGTGGTGGTTTTGGGCAGCTTGGCCGAGCTACCTGGCGACGCTGGTTCTGCTGGTGGCTGTTGAGTCATTCGGAAGTACCGGCGGCGGCGCGACGCGTTGGCTGCAAATTGGCCCGATCCGGGTACAGCCCTCCGAGTTCATGAAGGTCACGCTGACCCTCGCGCTCGCGGCTTATTACCATAAGCGATGGAATGATTATTCGGGCGGATTTTTGATCCACTTGCCCGCATTGGCGCTGATCGCCGTGCCAGCCGCGCTGATTTTCCGCCAGCCTGATTTTGGCACGACTTTGGCGCTGTTCGCCTCAGGCGGGATCCTGATCTTTCTGGCGGGCCTATGGTGGCGAGTTATTGTTGCGATTATGGTCGCGGTGATTTCCAGCATCCCAGCGATCTACTTCTTCGTCTTGCAAGACTACCAGCGAGAGCGCGTCGACACCTATCTCGCGCAGCTTACGGGCCAATCCGTCAACGTCATGGATGATGGCTATCAGATTGAACAGGCCAAGATTGCGGTTGGTTCGGGGGGGTGGACCGGAAAAGGCTATATGGAAGGAACGCAGTCCCAGCTCGATTATATCCCGGAACAGCATACCGACTTCATTTTGACAGTGCTTGCAGAGGAATTCGGGTTCCTCGTGACCAGCGGGGTATTGTTGCTTTGGATGATGATTTTGGGGCTTGGGCTGGCGATTGCGCTGCGAGCGGCGAGCCTGTTCGCCCGGTTTGCAGCGGCTGGAGCGGTGGCGACGGTCGCGTTCTATATCCTCTTCAATGTCGCGATGGTCTTGGGACTTGTGCCGGTCGTTGGCGTCCCATTGCCGCTCTTGTCCTATGGCGGGAATGTGATGATCACCACTGCGGCCTGTTTTGGACTGGTGGGCGCGGTCCATCTCGGCCGTAATGAGCCTTTGAATACAAACGGATAGACGCCGCAAAGGCCCGACTGCGAAAGCCAGCGATTGCGTTGATTTTTGTTCACTGATGTCTAGTCTCCGACGATCACGTCGCCCGGGAGGACAGAGGAATGGCAGCCATAGGTCGCAAGACGGATACCTGGGGATCCCGATTTGGCTTTATCATGGCCGCTGTTGGATCCTCGGTCGGGCTGGGCAATTTTTGGCGTTTCCCTTTTACAGCCGGCGAAAATGGCGGCAGCGCGTTTATTTTGATCTATCTCGCATGCGTCGTCCTGTTCGGACTACCGGTGTTGATGGCGGAGTATGGCATGGGCCGCAAATCTGGCATGTCGGCCATCGAAGGCGTCCATTCATTGGCCCGCGCTGAAAGTAAAAGCCCCAATTGGGGATTTGTTGGGTGGGTCGGGTCGCTCGCCGCATTCTTTATCTTAACATTTTACGTCGTCATTTCCGCCTGGGTCATCGCCTTTATCCCGCAAGCATTTTCTGGTGCTTTTGACGGGTTTACTGCCGAAGCCTCCGGGGAAAATTTCGGCAATACAATTGGAAATCGCGGACTGATTTTGACGTGTTTGGCGACCTTCATCGTCATCAACACCGTGATCATCGCCCGCGGGGTGAAGAGCGGAATTGAACGAGCGGCCTCGATTTTGATGCCGCTTTTTTTCATTCTACTGCTCGGCATCGTGGCGTTCGCTTTGATTAACGGAGATGCCGCGCAAGCGGCCGCTTTTTTATTACAGCCTGATTTCAGCAAAGTAACATTCGGCACGTTCCTAGCCGCTGTGGGGCAAGCTTTCTTTTCGATTGGCGTCGGATCGTGTCTGATGATCACCTATGGCGCCTATCTCTCGCAGGAGACGGATATTCCGCGGTCATCCGCGATTGTCGCGAGCGCCGACACAATGGTCGCCTTGATCGCAGGATTTGCCATCTTCCCGATCGTTTTCGCTTTTGGCGCGGATCCAGCCGGCGGACCAGGTCTCTTCTTTGTGTCTTTGCCGATTGCCTTTGGCTCAGAAGCCATGCCGATGGGGCATCTTATTGGCGGCGCGTTTTTCACGCTGGCCTTGTTTGCCGCGCTGACCTCCTCGATTTCTCTCATGGAAGTCGGGGTATCTTGGCTCGAGGAACGACAGGGCGTTAACCGTTGGGGCGCGGCATTGGGGGTCGGATTTGTGCTCTTTATGATCGGCGCCGGCTATGTCTATTCAGCAGACTATATCGATTTCGCTGATATGATTACGGGTACGATTATGTTGCCGCTGTGTGGCCTATTAGTGGCTGTCTTCTCGGGTTGGGTGCTCAGCCGGGACATGCTCACCTCAGAGTTTGGC
Organism: Pseudomonadota bacterium; assembly: GCA_039191105.1. GTDB lineage: Bacteria > Pseudomonadota > Alphaproteobacteria > Caulobacterales > Hyphomonadaceae > Henriciella. The sequence continues at coordinate 11,408 of JBCCXW010000043.1, read as the reverse complement.
GATGGCGTGGTGATGAATCTCTGGCGCTTCGCGGTGCGCTGGGTGGTCCCGCCCGCGATTGCCATCATCCTGATCTTTGGAATCATCGATAAACTGTAGACGCATCGTGAGGCGCAAGCTGCCTCAGCGGCCAAATTGGCGACCAAATTCACGTGTTGCGCGAATAAGCTTATCGACAATGCCGGGTTCCAAACTGGAATGACCCGCGGTTGCGACAATGTCCAAATCCGCAGCCGGCCAAGCCTTTTTGAGGGCCCAGGCGCTGGAAAGGGGGGTCACGACATCATACCGACCATGAACGATTTTCGCGGGAACATTGGTGAGTTCCTCTGCCACTTTTTCGAGCAGCCAGCCGTCTTTCTCGAAAAATCCGCGATTGACGAAAAAATGACATTCGATGCGCGCAAAGGCGTCGGCAAAATCATGTTCCTCAAAACGTTTCGGGCGGCTCGTGGGACCTTGGATCGTAATGGTCTCACCCTCCCAGCAGGCCCAAGCTTTGGCCGCGCGGCGGCGCTCCTGTTGATCGTCTCCGGTCAGTCGCCGGTAGAATGCATGCAATAGATCGTGCCGCTCTTCCTCAGGGATGGGAGCGACATAGCGATCATAGGCATCTGGAAACAAGCGGCTTGCGCCGTGTTGATAGAACCATTCAATCTCGGCTTCGGTGAGTAAAAAGATGCCCCGCAGAATCAGTCCGTGAACTCGCTCACGGTGCGTTACGGCATAAGATAAAGCCAGCGTTGAGCCCCAGGAGCCGCCAAACAGGACCCATTTATCGATGCCCAAATGCGCCCGCACGGTCTCAATATCTTCAACCAGGGTCCATGTGGTATTCTCACGCAGCTCGGAATGCGGCGTTGATTTACCGCACCCGCGCTGATCGATCAGAATGATGCGATAGATGGTCGGGTCGAAAAAGCGGCGCATTTCTGGGCTTGAACCACCCCCTGGGCCGCCATGAATCCCAAGCACAGGCAAGCCATTTGGATTGCCTGATTCTTCCCAGTATATTTCGTGTAAGTCACTGACGCGAAGAAAGCCGGACCGCTTCGCTTCTAGAGGTGGATAAAGTTTAAGCATTTTTTGCCTTTGTTCACGACCTCTTCACCTATCGGCTGTTAACTCCTGAATAAAGGGTATGGACGGCGTTTTTCTCATCTGTAAGTGTTGTTGCAGTTTGGGGTTGTTTGGCAAGCGAGAAGCCTGATGCGTAGTGTAATTCTTTCTATCGTCCTGGCGACCGGGCTTAGCGCCTGTGCAACTGTCTCTATGGTTGGCTCTGAGGCCACTGTGGAAACCGATATTCTTCAAGAGCAAAGCAGTCTGCGCAAAGTGTCAGATGCCTATATTGAACTCGCTGAAAGCAAGCAATGGGTTCAAAAAAGTAAGGGTTTGCTGGATTTTGCGCGCGTTTTGATGGATGGCTCGAATGCAGACGATGCATCAAAACCTGCCGATTATACCGCTTTGGTGGTGCGCGACGCGCCGACGCGTCAAGCACAAATGAACCTCATTCGCGACGATATAGAGGGGGCGGCGCATGGCCTGGATGTCGCGACAATGGAAGCTGAAAAACTATTCGACACCGACGCCGCCGCGAAAGCGTTAAGAGCAGACTTGGTGAGTTATGAAAGCGCTTTGGTGACCGCGAAACAAGCCCGCCGGACCTTTTTGTCCACACTCGGCGACTTGGACCTCAATACTGGAAACATGGCGTCCTATGCCCTCGCCGAGCTCGATCTGAGCATTGATTCCGCCCGTGACACAGCGGACAGACTGGCGGACTTCGCGGCGGACCGTAAATCATCTGAAGCGCTGTTTTAAGCTCAGCATACGCTCAATCATAGCTTCAAGATGGCGCGGTCAAGTTGCCAAGCTTGTTCCATAATTTTGGCCAAATGCACCGTGCGATTGCGGGTGACCTCGGGCGTCCAGGCAATTTTGTCTTTGATGTCAGCGGTTAAAGCAAACTCGGCTTTGCCATCCGCGAAGTACAGGCCGCGCTTTTCTTCAAATGATAGATTGTCAGCTTTTTGATTGGTCGATTGGGACAAGAGGGCGAAATTGCCAATTGTATCGACAAGGTCACGATGAACCGATGGGTTGGGCCAAGCGTGGCGCCAAGGGGAGTCCTGCGGCAGATTTTTTGGCAGAACGTGTTCTACGGTTGCGCCATCATCCGGCCCGAGCGCAACGCCGCCATTAATCTCAGCATTCATCCGCAATGCGATCGCGCGGCGCTGGGCAAATGCACCAAAACGACTGCGCAACCGATTTTGGATTTCCCGGCGCTCCTCGCGCGACAAAGCCAGCGGGCCAGACTCGGACAATAAGACACGCGGACTGTCTGCATAATCGGCAATCTTTTGGTAGCGGCGCTGCCGGCTACGCTGTTCGGTGATCGCCATCATCGCCCCATACGCAAAGCGCTCAAGATTTTTGAAGAATGCGTGGGCGATTTCGGGGCTGCCATTGTGGCTAACGAGGAATTTTAGCGCCGGTGCGCGCCACAATTGATGATCGATCAATCTTAGGTGGTTGAGGCTTTCGATCACTTTCGCTGTCTTATTCCCGAACTGCCCCTGTCCGGTCGATATGGTCACATAGGCATCGACATAGGCGGGTAATTCTTTTCGCAAGAAGGCCCGCGTCCCGCCGGAGGTTCGGCTAATCACGGCTTTGCGAAACTCCGTGGCGCCTTTCTTGGTTTTGCGCGCGTAAATCGTGCTGATTTGGTTGAGCAGGTCGTCAAAGCCAGATCCGCCCAATCGCGATTCGTGTTCTGACCATTCGCGCGAAAAGGTCTCCGCTTCGCGGGCATTGAGATAGGCGTTTTCGAGGAGGTCAGTCTTGATGATATCATGGCCATTTGGGGCTTTGCCGCGGGTGTTAAGCACCCGAAATACATTGTATCCGCCATCCCAGTCTTCGACGACGACTTTGACCAAGAGCACTCGGTTTTTGATTGTGTCCGCCAGGGCGCGCTGTGCCTCCGGAGACATGTTGCGCACCGTGCTGATGAAGTTCTGCAGATTGCGGGTCATCCGCTTTTGGCTCTCACTATCGTTCGGCTCAACCTCGTTTTTCAAAGATGCGCCGGGCGTTTGGATAGCCTCGCGGAGATAGGGGCCATCAATATGATTGAGGGAAATGCGCCAAACCGGCGATTGGTCTGAGGCATCGTCTGCAATTAAGCTATGAATGGCCTCTTTGCGCGCTGGGTCTGTTTCGGTGTCACGCAGAACGGACAGCAAAATCGTAAGCGTGGTGAGGCGTTGTTGCCCGTCAACGATTAAGTATCGCCCTGAGGTTTCGCGCACCAGGACAATTGCGCCAATAAAGTGACTTTCCCCCGTCTCGCTAGCGTCTTGTAGATCGGACAAAAGCGCTTGAGCTTCCGGGCCTTCCCAGGAATAGCTACGCTGATATGGTGGCATCGCCATTTCGATGCCATTGCACAAAAGGTCGGCGAGGGTACTTTCCTGCGCACGGAGGCCTTGTGTCATGTCAACTATACTTTCTATCATCCGACCCGACGCAAGGCGTAGCCCTTAGCGCTCATTCTAGAGCGCTTCAATCGAAACTCTGAGGAAAGTTCCCGGTTTCGACCAATCGTATCCAAGAGGTCACACCGATATGGCAAGGCTGAAAATCAAGCACCAAAGGGCGGATCTGCATGGCGCCGTTGCATGCGCAACGGACCAACGGAATTGAGGAGTATTGTATGTCGACCCACCGTTCTTTTTTGCTGGGTGCGATGGTTTTGCTGATCGCTGCGTGCGATTTCGCGAGCGGGCCGGGCGATGGATCAAATGTCATTGTCCGACCACAAGACTTTGCCCTCCTACCATGTCACAGTCTCAGCGAGACCCCTCCTTGCACTTTGGCGATTGTCGGCGGCAAGCGTATTTTGTTTGGGGCGCCGGCAGGGGTCGGATGGACCCTGCCGAAAGACGATTTGCGGCAGCTCGATGCGGTCGTTCTTTTCGCCTTAGACGCGGATGCCATTGAAGGGTTGGACGAAGTTAGAAATCAATCTTGGCGTGAAGGACGCGCGGCGGCGCTGCGCGTTATTGGACCAACCGGCGTGGTCGAAATGGTCACCGCCTTGAACAACGCCATGGAGCAATCGGATGCACTATTTGTGGTGAAAAACGGTGTACCGCCGGGCGGATACAATGCTGCGCTTCTGGAACCGGTTGAAGCACCTCAAGATAGCAGAGTTTTCGATACCGGCGACGTCGTCATTTTCCGCCGTGCTGCAGGCTACCAGATTGATTATAGCGGCCGTGCAACAGCGCTCTTGGAAGTGTGCGGAACAATGCCGGACGCGCCTGCAACAGGCTCGGAATTGATAGCGGATGTGAGGATCGGGTGTCGCCAGCAAGACGGCGCCGATACATGGCCCATCTCGGCGCCCATTTTCGTCTTACGTGGCTAGGAGAAAAAGCGACGGGGTCCCATGCAAACGGGACCCCGGTCTCCCCCGAGACGCCCCCATCCGGTCAAAAAGTGACCGTGGACCGTGGGCGCTCCAGGACATGGCTTCCGGTTAAAAAGTGTTGAGGTTGGAGTCAAACCCACGGCCTAAAGATTTCGTACGAATTGATGAATGTGCTCGAAACTGTGGCCCAGAGGTCACGATCTGATTGACAAGACCGTTGTTTTTAGATAGTTAAATAACTAACTATTTAAAGGAGGCTTCAATCATGCTCACACGGCGCACGATACTTATAACCGGCGGTGCAACGGCGCTTATCGGTGGGCTTGGCGCCGTTGGCGCGGCGAATGGCCCGGGCCTCGCCGCAGCGCGCGCGCCTTGGAGCCAAGCCGGCCAAAGCTTCGGTGATCCTCGATTGGATGCCTTGGCTTATGCGATTTTGGCGCCCAATCCACACAATCGCCAGCCCTGGTTGTTCGATTTGGTCGCTGATGATCGGATCCTTGTCAACGTCGATCTCGATAAGCGTCTGCCGCACACCGATCCGTTTGATCGTCAAATCACGATCGGATTTGGCTGCCTGTTGGAATTGCTGCGGATGGCGGCGGCTGAGAGAGGTTATGCTGTCGACATTATTCCGTTTCCGGGTGGCGATCCCGAGCCGCGTCTTTCAGCGGCGCCAATTGCAGAGGTCATCTTCCGCCCAACGCCAGATGCGGTGCGCGACCCATTATTTGCAAGCATTCTCGAGCGGCGTTCCACGAAAGAGCCGTTTGATCCTCAACAACCCGTTTATCAGGGGCTTTTGGACGCCGTCATTGCGGCCGGCGAAGGAGATCTGAAGATCGGGGGCACAATCGATATCGACCAGCGTCAACGTCTCATCGATCTCGCCTGGCAGGGATTTCAGATCGAGATGGAAACAGATTCCACTCGTCGCGAGAGTGTTGACTTAATGCGCATCGGCAATCGCGCCGTGATCCAAAACCCGGATGGGATCGATATGGGCGGGACGTCCATGGGACTGCTAAAAATGTCTGGAATTCTGACCCATGAGGGCCTCGATACGCCCGGAAGTACAGCATACAAGTCCGGTTTTGACATGTACCATCCGATTATTCATTCAGCACAAGGCTTTGTCTGGGTGACGGCCGATCAGAATTCGCGCATCAGTCAATTGCACGCGGGGCGGGCATGGGTCCGCATGAACCTCGCAGCCCAGAAAAGCGGTGTCTGCGTTCACCCGTTGAGCCAGATCCTACAAGAATTTCCTGAAATGGCGGAGCCGTACCAGGCCGTTCGCGACGAACTCGGCGTGGGTCAGGACGGGGTGGTGCATATGCTTGGTCGGATCGGGTTTACCAAATTTCCACCCGCCAGTCCGCGTTGGCCTCTCGAAAGTAAGCTGATAAATAGATCTGCATGACCGAACAGAGTTCTGCTGATATTGTCTTCTCGCTGTTTAATGAAATCGGCATCATCAACCAGTTGAGCACTGCGCGGTTTGCGCGCAGTCTCGCACCGGATCTAAACCCATCGGAGTTTGGCGTATTGAACCATTTTGTCCGGCTCGGAGACGGCAAAACGCCGACGCATTTGGCCAAAGCGTTTCAGATGACGAAGCCATCAATGACGGCAATTTTAAGCAAATTGGAACACAAAGGCTATGTCGCGATCCGCGGCAGCGAGAAAGATCGCCGACGCAAAATTGTAACCCTGACGCGGGCCGGACGCGCAGCGCGGCAACGCGGCGTAAAGTCCGTCGCGCCACTGGCCCGCACACTGCTTCAGCACCACGATATCGAAACCTTGAAAAGACTGCTTCCGCAACTGCAAACGTTGCGAGAATTCCTCGATGCAGAACGAAATGCAGTCGACGGACTCGGGTGATCTCTTGGCTTTGAATGCAAATCAGCACTAATGCTTCCCATTCGGTAATAATTGGCGCATACCCGTTAAGGATAATGCGTCAGCAAGGGCTGGTAGGGAATGATTGCCTTGTTTTTCTTGGTTTATACACTGATCGGCGTGGCGGCGGGTTGGGCGCTCTACGCCTTTGCTGAAGTGGATTTGGCGCTCGCCATTTGCGGCGGCGCGATTCTGACAGCCTTGATGGGGCAAGTGCATCTGTTTGCGACCAGGTCCGGCCAAACATCCGAGATCGATACCCGCCTGAATGTGGTCGAGACCACGCAAAAAAGCATGGCCGAACGCCTTGATGTCAACGAGGCGCGCACCGCCGCTGTCGAGACCACGGTGAAGCAGGAGCTCACCGAGCGCCGCGACGCTTTGGTGAGCGAAATGCGCCAGCTTGAAACGCTGATCGAGCGCTTGTCGCGGAGCTTTGAAGCAAAACTTGCAGATGCTGAGACAACCGGCGATGTCGCGCCGCGCGAAGACGCTGTTCTGCGGCGCGTGAAAGACGCGCTGGAGGATGGCCGCGTCGATCTTCATTTGCAGCCAATTGTCTCGCTGCCGCAGCGCCGTGTTTCTTTCTATGAAGGGTTTACCCGTTTGCGCGACGCCGATGGCTCTTTGATTTTGCCTGCCGCTTTTCTTGATGCGGCGCGCCGCGCCAATTTGCTGGGCGTGATTGACAATATGATGTTGTATCGATCGGTCGAAGTCGTCCGAAGATTGGCCGCCCGCGATCGCCGTGTCGGCGTGTTTTGCAACGTTTCGACCCATTCCTTGGAAGACCCGCATTTCTTCCCATTTTTCCTCAGCCATATGGAGCAAAACCGGGATCTCGCTGGGGCGTTGATTTTTGAGATTCAGGCTAGCCGATTTGAGCACCGGTCGCGGCAAATGCGTGAAGCCATGGAGCGGCTGACGGCGCTTGGCTTCCGGTTTTCGATCGATCATGCTGAGTCCATCGATGTGGATTTGCCGCGTTTGCAAGATGCCGGAATTCGCTTTGTCAAACTGAATGGCGGCGAGCTGATCGACCAATTGCGCAATCCATTTGGTCCGCGACCCATTTCTTCAGTTGAACGAAAAATCTCCGGCGAAGAGGTGGCAGCGGTTTGCTCGCGCTACGGCGTCACCTTGATTGCCGAGAAAATTGAGGAAGAAGTCAGTGTCGTCGAGGTCCTCGAATACGGCATCCCTTATGGCCAAGGCCATATTTTTGGAGCGCCGCGTCCGATTAAGTCCTCGCTGATGGAAGAAACGGCGCCGCCAGCGGAATTGGTGCGGCTTCTCACGACGCGCGCCTCATAGATTGACGGCTGAGATCCAAATCCCTACCTCGCCCGGATGAGTGAACCCGTCTTCCCAGGTGGTTTGTCCGCCATTGCTGAGCAATATGATGTCATCCTCTGCGACGTCTGGGGGGTGATCCATAATGGGCGATTTGCCTTTGATGAGGCGTGTGAAGCTCTGGTTCGATTTCGCGATCGTGGCGGGGCGGTATGTCTGATCACAAACGCTCCGGTTCCCAAAGAACAGGCCATCCGGTATTTCGACCCTTTGGGCGTGCCCGCGGAAGCCTATGATGATTGCGTGACCTCCGGCGATGCCACGCGAGAGGTGCTCAAAGAGCGGGTTGGCGACACATTTTGGCGGTTGGGCGCGGATGCTGGCTGGGAATATGATAAGTTTTTATATGAAGGCTTAGATCTGCAATTTGGAGACGCCCGCAGCTCTGATGCGGTGCTTTGCATTGGGCTTGAAGACCAGTTGAACGATCACCCAGATGATTATCGCGACCGTCTGGCAGAGGCCGCCGATCGCGACATGCCAATGATATGCGCCAATCCGGACATCCGCGTGCGCGTTGGCGAAGAGTTGCATTGGTGCGCGGGCGCCTTGGCCAAAGTGTTCGAAGAGGAGGGCGGCACGGTGATTTACCCCGGCAAACCGCACCCACCGATATATAATCTCGCCCGATCAAAACTCGCGGATCTCGGCGTGGAAACCGCTGCCGTGCGCACGCTTTGCATCGGCGATAGTCCAGCGACGGATATGCGCGGCGCCCTTAATCATGGCTTTCACGGCCTGTATGTGGGCACCGGCTTGAAGCAACACGGTGTGAATTTCGAGCAAGAGGTGAGCGACTTGCTCAGCGACTATGCGGTGTCGGCAAAATGGGCGATGCCGAAACTGGCATGGTGACGAAACCTGAAACAGACTTTATCAGGCCGGGTTTGAGAACGGAGACGGAATCGAGATGACTTATAAAGAGGGGTATAAGTTCGAGGATCTTTCCGTGGGCATGACTCACGCAACCGAACACGTCATCACCGAAAAGGATATCGAGCTCTTCGCGGAAGTGTCCGGAGATCGCAATCCGCTCCATATGGATGAGGCTTTCGCGAAAAACACACCGTTTGGACAGCGCATCGCGCATGGTGCGCTTACGGCGAGTTACATTTCCGGCATTTTGGGCAATGACCTTCCAGGGCCTGGGGCGATTTTTGTCGGCTTGAATATGCGCTTTCGGCGCCCTGTCTTCATTGGCTCAACGGTGATTGTAAAAGTCGAAGTGTCGGAGATGCAGGAGCGCGGCAATCGCGTGACGTTGAAAGTGTCCTGCCATGTTGACGGCAAAGCTGCGATCTCCGGCGAAGCGATGGTCATGGTGCCGAGTCGAGACGACTGAATGACCGTAATCGCGCATTATAAGGACGTTCCAGAGGCGGCGCGTGGGTTCTCAGTGGCGCTTGGCAATTTTGATGGGGTCCATGCTGGCCATCGTGCGGTCTTGGACGGCGCAGCGGCAGCCGAGGCCAAACTCGGTGTCGCGACCTTTGAACCGCCACCCCGCGCCTTCTTCCGACCCGAAGACCCGCCGTTTCGGATCTATCGTCCAGCGCGCCGCAATGCCCGTTTGGCTGAGCTTGGCGCACAGGCGATTTACGAGCTGCCCTTCAACGCGGATATGGCTGCAATGACGGATGAGACGTTCGCGCGCGACGTCCTGAAAAACGGGATTGGCGCCGCGCATGTCACGGTCGGGTTCGATTTCCGCTTTGGACGCGGACGTATGGGCGATGCAGCGCGATTGGCCTCTCTCGGTCGCGCCCTCGGGTTCGGCGTCACAGTGATTGATAAAATCGAAGCCCTTGGCGCCAAAGCCTCGTCCACCGCTATTCGCGAGGCGCTGATCGCAGGCGCGCCTGAAATCGCTGCCGACATTCTCGGTCATGACTGGGTCGTGGATGGCCTCGTCGAGCATGGTGAGAAGCGCGGGCGGACCATTGGTTTCCCGACCGCCAATCTGCACCTTGGTGATTTAATCCATCCGCGGCACGGCGTTTATGCTGTCCGCGCCCGTTTGCTCGGTGAGACTGAGTGGCGACCGGGAGTCGCTAATTTCGGACGGACGCCGACGACAGGCATCCGCGACCCACTGCTTGAGACGTATATTTTTGATTTTGAGGCCGACATTTATGGCCGACACTTGGAAGTTGCTCTGGTGCGCTATCTGCGCGCGGAGCTGGCCTTTGACAAGATCGACGACATGGTCGCGCAAATGCATCGCGATGCTGAGAACGCTCGTCTTCATCTGGCGGGATGACAGCATCGGCGAGCCCTGCTAAGCGATCGCTATGAACAGGGCCATATGCATCTTCATTTCTCGAATTAGCCGCCCGGTCGTCCGCTCGTAGACGGGCTCACGGCCGGGGACTCTCTATTCGCCCTTTCTTCAAAACCTGATCTTAAGACGATCGATATGGCCGATACTGACAAACCGAAAAAACCTGAGAATCCTTACAAGGATACGCTCTTCCTGCCGACGACAGAGTTCCCGATGCGCGGTGGCTTGCCCAAAGCTGAACCGAAATGGATCGAAAAATGGGATGAAATGAAGCTTTATAAGCGCTTCCGCGCAGACGCCAAAGCGCGCGGGGCGGACCCCTTTATCCTGCACGATGGCCCGCCTTACGCGAACGGCCCAATTCATCTTGGCACCGCGATGAATAAGGTCATCAAAGATATCATCGTCCGCAATCACCAAATGCGGGGCTATGATGCATCCTATTTGCCAGGATGGGACTGTCACGGCCTGCCAATCGAATGGAAAGTCGAAGAGCAGTTCCGCTCCAAAGGCCGCACCAAAGACGATGTCCCGGGCGATGAGTTCCGCCGCGCCTGCCGCGATTATGCGACCGAGTGGATTGAGGTTCAAAAACAAGGCTTTCGCCGCTGCGGCGTCGAAGGCGAGTGGGATGATCCTTACCTGACCATGAACTATGAGTCCGAAGCCGCCACGGTGCGTGAATTCCTGCGCGTGGCGATGGCTGGACGCTTGGTGCGCGGCGCGAAGCCTGTGATGTGGTCGCCAGTCGAACGCACGGCGCTCGCTGAGGCGGAGGTGGAGTATCACGATCGCAAAGTGCCGGTGATCTGGGTGAAGTTTCCGGTGAAAATGCACCTTGGGCACCCGGATGATCTACCTAATGAAGTAAGCGTCGTGATCTGGACGACCACGCCTTGGACAATTCCGGCCAACCAGGCGGTAAGCTATAACCCGGCGATTGAGTACAGTTTATACGTAGTTGACGACGTCATGAGCGAAGCGGAACTTGGCTTTGCTCCCTACGTGAAAGCAGGTGATAATCTTATCATTGCGGATCGGCTGGTCGACTCGGTGATGAGCGGGGCAAAAGCAAAATCGTTTAAAAAAGTTCGGAAGATGGAGCCCAGCTCAGACTTTGTGCTCGCCCATCCGCTGGCTGAATTCGATCCGTTCTTTGCGCACGAGATTCCCATGCTCGCGGGCGACCACGTCACCGATGATGCCGGTACCGGTTTTGTCCATACGGCGCCCGCGCACGGTGAGGACGATTTCACTGTCTGGGTCGAATCCGGGCGTACGACGCAGCAAATCCGCCAAATCGTTGATCCCGATGGTTGCTACACAGACGATGTCCCGGAACCCCTGCGCGGGCTCGATATCATTCGCACTTCCGGCAAGAAGCGCGGCGAGCAAGGCAAAGCCAACCCGGAAGTGATCCGC
>JBCCXW010000042.1:0-24527 GCA_039191105.1 Pseudomonadota bacterium | reverse complement strand
CCCCGGCTGTCACATTTCGGGCGGGCTCTCGAACGTGTCTTTCTCGTTCCGTGGCAATGAACCGGTCCGCCGCGCCATGCATTCAGTGTTTCTCTACCACGCCATCCCAGCCGGCATGGATATGGGCATCGTGAATGCCGGCCAGCTCGACATTTATGATGAGATCGAGCCAAAGCTGCGGGACCTGGTCGAAGATGTCATCCTCAACCGCACCGAAGACGCAACCGAAGCGCTGGTCGATTATGCTGAGCAGTTCCGCGGCCAAAAGGGCAAATCGGCTGAGAAGGATATGTCGTGGCGGGAATTAGCCGTTCACAAGCGGCTCGAACACGCCCTGGTCAACGGGATCACCGAATTTATCGATGCCGATACTGAAGAGGCGCGCGCCGCTGCCGCCCGGCCGCTGCATGTCATTGAAGGGCCGCTCATGGACGGTATGAATGTGGTCGGTGACTTGTTTGGGTCCGGCAAAATGTTTCTGCCGCAAGTGGTGAAATCGGCCCGCGTGATGAAAGCCGCTGTGGCCTATCTTGATCCGTTTATGCAGGCCGAAAAAGAAGAGCTCGGCACGGTTGATGTGTCGAATGGCAAAGTGCTCATGGCCACCGTCAAAGGCGATGTGCATGATATTGGCAAAAACATTGTCGGGGTCGTCCTGGCCTGCAATGGCTATGAGATTGTCGATATGGGCGTCATGGTCCCATGCGAAGACATTCTCGCCAAAGCTGAGGAAGAGAAGGTCGACATTATTGGTCTGTCCGGCCTGATCACGCCAAGCTTGGACGAGATGGTCTATGTCGCCCGCGAGATGCAGCGCACCGGCATGACCCAACCGCTGCTGATTGGCGGGGCCACGACCTCACCTGCGCATACAGCGGTCAAAATCGATCCCGCCCGCGACAATGGCCCAACCATTCATGTGACGGATGCCAGCCGGGCCGTTGGTGTCGTCTCGGCCTTATTGTCCGATGAAGAACGCCCACTCTTTGTTGAAACGGCGCAGGCCAAGTATCAGCGCATGCGCGATAGCCGCGCTGGAGGCCCACCAAAGCCGCGCCATCCGATCCAGGTTGCTCGCGCCCACGCGCACACGCTCGAAGCGCCACCTCCAGCAGCACCGACTTTCACAGGCACGCAGGTCTTCGAAGACTTCGATCTGTCAGAGCTCGCCCGCTATATTGACTGGACGCCCTATTTTTCGAGCTGGAACCTAGCGGGCCGGTTCCCACAAATTCTCGATGATGAGATCGTTGGTGAAGCCGCGAGAGATCTTTGGCGAGACACTGAGAATATGATGCAGCAAATTCTCGGGCAGGATTGGTTTAAGCCGAAAGCCGTGATCGGCTTCTGGCCCGCGCGTCGTGACGGTGATGACATCGTGCTACCCGCGGGTGCGCCATCATCCTTCGACGTCGCTCAGGATGAGTCCGAGTCTTCAACGCTCACCCTGAGCGAAGTCGAAGGGCGAGCGAGCGGCGCTTGGCCCGAAACGCGACTCCACACGCTGCGTCAGCAAATGGTCAAAGACAATACGCGCGCGAATTTCGCCCTGTCTGACTTCATCACAGAACACGGCGATCATATTGGCGGCTTTGCCGTGACATCTGGCCCTGAGGCCGAAGAGATTGCGAAAAACTTCGAAGCCGAAGCCGATGATTATTCCGCCATCATGGTCAAGGCGCTCGCCGACCGGTTTGCTGAAGCTATGGCCGAATATATGCATGAGCAGGTCCGCAAGGTGCATTGGGGCTATGCCGCTGATGAAGCCTTCGACAATGCCGAGCTGATCAAAGAGGCCTATTCTGGCATCCGCCCAGCCGCTGGCTATCCATGCCAACCCGATCACACCGAAAAAGAGACCTTGTTCAAGCTGCTCGGGGCCGATCGGATCGGCATGGCGCTGACAAGCAGCTTCGCGATGACGCCGGCCGCCTCTGTCTCAGGGCTCTACATGGCGCATCCTGAAAGCGTCTATTTCGCGGTTGGCCGGATCGAGCGCGATCAGGTTCAGGACTATGCTGATCGCAAGGGCATGGAGCTGCGCACCGCCGAACGCTGGCTCGGCCCGATTCTGAATTATGATCCGTCCGAGCTGGAAGAGGTCGCGGCTTAAACACACCGCTCATCCCTGAAACAGTCCGCTCATCCCCGCGCAGTCGGGGATCTTGTGCGGCATGTCCGGAAGCACCGAGCGAGATCCCCGCCTGCGCGGGGATGCGCGAGAAAGGCGCGAACGCCGACAATACTTCGCCCCCATCTCGGCCGGCTTCATCCCTCGTTAAGCGCGATCAGAGACGATGGCGCTATGCGTTTAGGGGTTCGCCGTTTCATCATCAGTTTTGTGGTCGCGACGCTGCCAGCGCTCGAGGCGCGTTGCCAGGCTCTGTCGCTCGATTTTGAGGCCGTGCGGGTCGAAAATCTAGGGGCATCGTTTCGAACCGTGTCGCTTATTAACACGTACACGAACCCGGTTGTGGTGTGCACCTATCATCTCAAGACCAATGCCGATAATGAGGCGACCGTACGCGTGGCCAATGCGCAATCCACGCAGTTCGATGTGCGTGTGCAGAGGTTCGAAAACTCGGCCGCGTTCACGGATTCAGACGTCCACTGCCTGATCGCAGATGAAGGTGTCCACACGCTCAGTGATGGTCGTGTCATCGAAGCGCGCAAAGTCTTGTCGACGGTCACGGCAGGCAATGCCGTGGGTTGGGGGAGCGCCAACTATACCAATATCACCAGCTTGGTCTCTGGCGGACATTCCAGCTTGGTCTTGCTCGGTCAGGTGATGAGTTTCAATGATCCCAAGGCCAGCGTGTTCACGTCCAGCAATTGCAACAATCGCGGCACGCCCGCGACTGTTTCATCGATTTGTGTGACCAAACATATTGGCATGATCAACGATACGCGGCTCAGCGAAATGCTCGGATTGATCATCACCGAACCCGGATCAGGCACTGTGAATGACGTCGATTACGCCTTTGCCCGCGGCCCAAACTCCGTCGCCGGGACGGGCAATACCCCACCTTATGCGTATTCCGTGGCCGGCGATTTTGAGATTGGCATCGCCACCATGGCGGCGGAGAATGGTGGCAATGGCGGTTGGGCCGTCCTGTATGGCGCGGACCCGCTGCCTGCCAATCAAATCAATCTTGCCATTGAAGAAGAGACCGTGGCCGGCGACACCACGCGGCGGCATATCAATGAAGAGGTTTACTATGGTGTGTTTAGGAACCGACAGACGGCAGCCCTCAATGTCACCAAGACGACCCAAGTTGCGGCCGTGTCCATGTCCCCATTTGCGATCCCTGGGAGTGATGTCTTATACACGCTGAATGTTGAGAGCACCGGGACCGCGCCCGTCGATGAAGACTCTTTGTTTCTGGTCGACACGCTGCCCGAGGAGGTCGCTTACTTTCACGGCGATATCGATGATGCAGGGCCGCTTACCGGCACCGTCCATTTCACCCCGATGTCGTCGGGCGTGACTTTTGATGCGATGACCGATTTGGCCTTTTCCGATGCGACCGCAAAGCCGAGCAATTTCGCTGCTTGCACCTACGCGCCAAACACTGGATATGATGCGGCGGTTCGACATGTTTGCTTCGCGCCGAAAGGCCAGTTGCTCGGCGGCGCAATTCAACCCGATGCTGCGTTTTCGTTGACATACCGAACGCGGATTGATTGAGCGGCCAGAGGGCGACAGCCGACAAAAATCGGGTTAGGCTTGACTTGGACGCGCCTCGTTGACCTGACGCGCCATCCGTTCCGCGCGTTTTAGGGTCGCCAGCAAGAATTCTTCGGACTTTTGTTCATGAAACTGATCGCGCTGATTAAACCAAACACAAAAGGCGCGATCCTGCTTGACCGCGGCAATGGTCATTTTCGGCCCGCCTGAGCGCAACTCAACTATATCTCCAACCTTAAGATCCATAGAAATACCTTTTTATTTATGATTTTTCGATATCTCCGAATTAATTAAGATATGAATACTTTCATCAAGAATGTTACACTTGTTGTCTCAGATTACGACACTGCGATAATTTTCTATACGCAAAAACTTGGCTTTTCTTTGCTTGAAGACACCCCGCTCGACGCCGGGAAACGCTGGGTCCGAGTAGCGCCGCCTGGCGCTCAAACCGCCTTGCTGCTCGCCAAAGCGGACGGTGCGGCGCAAACGGCCGTGATCGGCCAACAAACGGGAGGACGGGTCGGCTTTTTTCTACAGACTGATGATTTCGCGCGGGATCATGGTGCGATGCAGGCCAAAGGTGTGACTTTTCGAGAAGCACCTCGATCGGAACCCTATGGCACCGTCGCCGTGTTTCAGGACCCATTTGGCAATCTATGGGACTTGATAGAGCCCGCCACCTAAGCGGTCTGGCTGAGAGCGTTCGTCTCTAAACGCTTTACGACCAAAAAAAGGCGACGCCCGCAAGCGCCGCCTTCTCGAATAACAGGATCGTCGCGACTTAGCTTACGTCGAAACGATCAAGCATCATGACTTTGTCCCAAGCCTTAATGAAATCGCGTGTGAAACGCTCTTTCGAGTCGCTCTGAGCATATATTTCCGCAACGCTGCGCAAGATCGAGTTCGAACCGAACACCAAGTCCGCGCGGGTCGCAGAGAATTTCGCCTCGCCCGTTTTGCGGTCGCGCCCTTCGAAATACTCCTCCGATGGATCCGCGACCCATTCGTAAGACATGTCGAGCAAGTTGACGAAGTAATCGTTGCTGAGCGTTCCAACGTGATCCGTGAGCACGCCATAATCGGAATCCGCCGCATTTGCGCCGAGGACGCGAAGTCCACCGACCAATACGGTCATTTCCGGGGCACTAAGGGTCAAAAGCGCGGCCTTGTCGACCAGCAACTCTTCCGTTGCCCGTGGATCCGCCGTGTTTTTATAGTTGCGGAAACCGTCAAATTTCGGCTCCAACACATCAAACGACTCCACGTCGGTCATCTCCTGCGTCGCATCCGTGCGTCCGGGCGTGAACGGTACGGTTTGCCCTGAGGCTTTCTCAATCGCAGCACAACCGCCAAGCACGATCAGGTCGGCCATGGACACTTGCGTCCCAGAGGCGTTGAACGCCGTCTGGATCTCTTCGAGCTTAGCAATCACCGCTGGCACGCCGGATGTGACATTGATGTCCCAATCCTTAGCTGGCGCAAGACAGATCCGCGCGCCATTTGCGCCGCCCCGCTTATCGGAGTCCCGATAGGTGGAGGCAGAGGCCCAGGCCGTGCCCACCAATTGTGGAACCGTCAAACCTGAACCGAGAATGTGCGCCTTGAGTTCAGCGATCTCGGCAGCATTGATCACCGGGCCATCTTGTGCCGGGATCGGATCTTGCCAAATCAGGTCCTCAGCTGGAACTTCCGGTCCCACATAGCGCGACTTTGGCCCCATATCCCGGTGCGTCAGCTTGAACCAAGCGCGGGCATAGGCATCTGCAAACTCTTCCGGATTGTCCAAGAAATGCTGTGAGACTTTGGCATATTCTGGGTCCATTTTCATCGCCATGTCAGCGGTCGTCATCATCAGCGGCTGAGTCTTAGACGGATCATGGGCCATTGGCGCTTCGGGTGCCCCTTGGCCAGGCGCAGGCGCCCACTGAACATGCCCGGATGGGCTCTCAACTTGAACCCACTCATATTTCAAAAGGTTCTCAAAATAGGCCATGTCCCATTGAGTTGGGGTCGGCGTCCATGGGCCCTCAAAGCCCGCTGTTGTGGTGTCGTCACCCTTACCACTGGCATGACCGTTCAGCCAACCGAAGCCCATATTTTGCATCGGCGCGCCTTCTGGCTCAACCCCAACCAAATCTTCTGGACCCGCGCCATGGCCTTTCCCGAAAGTATGACCACCGGCGGTCAGCGCGACGGTTTCGTAATCGTTCATGGCCATCCGGGCAAAGGTGACGCGAATATCATGCGCCGCTGCAAGTGGATCTGGTACCGCGTCTGGACCTTCGGGATTCACATAGATCAATCCCATCATCACCGCGCCAAGCGGCGTGTCGAGCTTATTGGCGTCGGCGTCGAGCGCTTTATAATCGCGCTGTCCATCATAGCGGCTGTTTGGATTGCCAGAAGCGGCCAGCCACTCATTTTCAGGGCCCCAGTAAATGTCCTCTTCTGGCTCAAACCAGTCGGCGCGGCCACCGGAGAAGCCAAATGTCTTAAGGCCACAGGTTTCCATACCAACATTCGCAGCGAGGATCATCAAATCGGCCCAAGAGATTTTGTTGCCATATTTCTGTTTGATCGGCCAAAGCAGACGGCGCGCTTTGTCGAGATTGCCATTGTCCGGCCAGCTGTTCAGGGGCGCAAATCGTTGCGAGCCAGAATTGGCACCGCCGCGACCATCATAGGTGCGGTAGGTCCCAGCGCTGTGCCAAGCCATACGCACGAAAAAACCAGTATAGTTGCCATAATCTGCCGGCCACCAGTCTTGGCTGTCGGTGACCAATGCTGCGAGATCTTTTTTCAGCGCATCATAGTCAAGCGACTCGAATTCTTTGACATAATCAAAATCGTCTTCCAGAGGGCTGACCTGCGGCGCATTCTGATTGAGGATTTTGACGTTAAGCTGCTCCGGCCACCAGCTTTTATTTGCGAGGTCACCGGTTTTAAAACCACCCCGCACGGGGCATTTCATGTCGTCAGCCATAAGGTCTCCTATTTGGTTATGTTTTTTGTTGGGTTTCTAAGACTCAACTATGCTCCCGACATACTCTGCCAAGGCATATTAATCTAATTAATAATGGCGCTAGTAACCAAAGGTTTTGGCTATACTATAAGGCGCCGAAAGCCGCTCTCGGCACACTTCAAGGACGAAAAAACCAGAGAATCTAAGCTATTTTGGAACCTCGAATATCGCTTCAACGAAGGGGCGGTTCGATTGCGCCTGAACTGGCGTCAACGCTGCGCTTACCAGCAGTGCAATCATCCCCGAGAGACCTGATTTTAGCATAACACTTCCCAGACGACTGATCCTGAGCTCCGGTTTACCGGGCCGGAAATTCATTCGCACGTCAAATCGGTCGCACGATGTGCGCGCGCTCAGCTATGGAAGCCGCCCACAGCGTTGCTCATAAAGGTCGATGGCGGAGGGCATCCAGAGACGAAAATTCTCGGCTCGGGTCGCCGATGTTGGGTGCGTGCTGAGCCATTCGGGCGGGCGCTGGCCGCCGCCAATCTCGCCCATGCGTTGCCAAAGCTCTGGCGCTTCCCTTGGATCATAACAGGCCCGTACCAGAAGCTCTAAGCCAATCTTATCCGCCTCGGTTTCATGCTCCCGCGAGAACGCCATCAAACCGCCTTGCGCCGCCATGCCCATGGCTTGCTGCACCATCCGCGCCTGGCCCGCATCCATATCGCCGAGGCCAAGCCCGATGGCCAGCGTGCCAAACTGCGCCAACCGTGAATTGCTCATCCGTTTGGCGCCGTGATGCGCCAAGGCGTGGCCAATTTCGTGTCCCATAACCACGGCGAGCTTATCCACGTCTTGAAGATCTTCGAGCGTGACGCGGCCATCATAATTGCCGGTTATGTCGAGAATGCCGGTATAAATCGCGACATAGCCGCCGGGCAGACAAAACGCATTTGGCTGCGCGGATTGGATGACATTAAACGTCCAGTCAAAGCGCTCCGCGACCGGTTGGAAATCGAACCCGGCGGCGAGATAGTCTTGCTCCATTTCGATCGCCGCTACGCGCAAACGCTCGCCAATTTCGTTGACTGTGTCATACACTTGGCGCCCAGCGAGATCGCAGGCGGCCGCGCCGCTGCCGCAAATGACGTTCGAGCCCTCTTGCTGCAGCATCTGCAAATAGGACTGCGCACCAAGCTGCGTCGCTTGCTCGATCGAAACGGTATTGAAATCCCGTTTGCCCGAGAACGGGTTCATTTCTTGGTTGGAGAAATAATACAGCGCCAGGGCGATCAGACCCAATAAGATGATCCCGAAACGTCCACCTGGCAGTTGCATGAGCCCCACACTCCATATCTCTTTAACCTTCCCTTAACCCAGCAATAGGGCGCAGGAAAGGCGTTGACCCCAGCCGTCCAGCTCGGCATCACTAGGCATATGACGGAGACAGCGCAGCCTGCGGAAACCCAAACGCGAAAGCCGCTCCCGGTCTGGGATGTGCTCAGTGAAATGGCCCTTTATGCGTCCACAGCGCTGATCATTACCGGCCTTATCCTGCCGTCGATTTGGAAGCCGAATACGTTCGGATTTGGCGGCCAAGAATACAATCTCTACGGCATCGTCCAGACCCTGTTTGAGAGCGGCCTGCCCTTTCTCGGCTTGGTTGTGGTGTTCTTCTCCGGCATTTTCCCGCTCGCCAAAACCCTGACGGCGGCGATCATTTTTCGCCAGGGCGCGCATCCGAGCCCAAAACTGGCGAGCCTTTTAAACCTGCTCGGCAAGTGGTCGATGCTGGACGTATTCCTCGCCGCGCTGCTGATTGGGATCAGCCAGATCAGCATCTATATCGGTTTTGAGACCCGCGCCGGCCTGTATTATTTCGCGCTTGGGGTGCTGCTCAATAATGCCGCCACAATGCGCCTCACTTTCACGCGCTTCAAATAGCCCTATCTAGACGCCATGACGACTGCATCCGAACCGCCTCAGAAAGCCCCCGAGCCGAAGCTCGACATTCGCATCATTCCGGTCACGCCCTTGCAGCAGAACACATCGCTGATCTGGCACCGCGAGACCATGGAGGGCGTGTTCATCGATCCCGGCGGCGAGATTGACCGTTTAATGGCGGCGGCGGAGCAGTTTGGCGTCACCCTCGTCGCGGTTTGGCTCACCCATGGCCATCTCGATCATGCTGGCGCCGCCACAGCCGTCAAAGAGCGCACCGGCTGTCCGATTATCGGCCCGCACAAAGACGACCAATGGCTGCTCGATGATATTGAAGCCCAAGGCGCCAAATATGGCATCGCCGATGGCAAGAATGTCCAGCCCGACCGCTATCTTGATGAAGGCGATACGCTGACTCTGGGCGGCGAGACATTCCATGTCACCCACTGCCCGGGCCATACGCCCGGCCATGTCGTGATCTATCACCAAGCGGGCCAGCTCGCTTTTGTCGGCGACGTCCTCTTCCGCGGCTCAATCGGCCGGACCGACTTTCCGCGCGGCAATCACCAGCAGCTGATTGACTCGATCGTTCGAAACCTCTGGCCACTCGGCCCACAAATGCGCTTCGTTCCGGGCCACGGCCCGATGAGTACGTTCGGCCAAGAGCGCAAAGATAACCCTTTTGTCGGGGATGCCGTGCTGGGCTAAATCCGCACACGCGGCCACTTTTAACGCCTTCTCTGCACTGGATCGCTTGACGGGCGATCAAGAGATTTTATGTATTCGATAAAGTATAAATCAAATATACTTCAAAAAATAGCACATCTTTATATTCGAATAATTCAAAATTCAAGCCTTAATATATGTCTGCGAAACTGGATCTACAGCGTATCAGTACCCCGTCTTCTTTCGAGGAGGTTTTGGAGTATTTTCACCGCACCGATGCCGCGCTTTGGTCGGCGGCGCAGTCGCTTGAGCTGGAAGCGGCGACTGATGCGTTAATCGAGGAAATCTTTGAAACCCGCGAGTCCGTGGCCCACGCGATCAGCACCTGGGAGCCAGAAAGCCTGATCGAGCTCGCGCAAAATCTCTCCCTGTGGGTGCTGCAACGCTATCCCGACAAAACCTGCCCGCCCGAAAATGAATGGGACCAGGTGATCCTTAATGCCTATTTCCAACTCGCCGGCCTGATCGGAATCGCACCGGTGCGGGAGGAGTAGGGGGCGGGGCGGATTGTTTGCAAAACCGGTCATTGAGGCTTCGCAAACAAGGGAGTATTCTGAGAAGCGCGCAAAGCGCTCACAGCAAACGCCAACGAGCGGGAGATTTATCATGAGAGGTTCGC
Organism: Pseudomonadota bacterium; assembly: GCA_039191105.1. Lineage (GTDB taxonomy): Bacteria > Pseudomonadota > Alphaproteobacteria > Caulobacterales > Hyphomonadaceae > Henriciella. The sequence goes on along the minus strand of JBCCXW010000042.1, from coordinate 14,585 downwards.
TTCGACGATCAGCCTTGGCCGCAGTTTTGTCTTTAACGGTTCTGAGTGCCGCATACGCGGATAACGAAGCTGATAAACAAGCTATCAATGACCTTTGGATCGATTTCCAAACCGCAGTCGTCGCGGGGGACTCAGAAAGTTTCTTGGGGCTTTGGGACGCAAAAAGCATCCAGATGATGCCAGGAATCCCGATGCGCGGGTTTGAAGAAATTTCAGATTTCTATAGCGCTAATCTGTCTCCAGACGCTTTCCAGGCGATGGACATCGACCCCGTTGAAAACATCATCATGGGCGATTGGGCTTACTCCATGGGTACCTTTACCGCGCAGTCCGGACCAGCCAATGTCGATGGCAAGTACTCAGCCCTGCTTCGGCGCCAAGCAGATGGCGCATGGAAAATCTATCGGGATATGTCGAACTCTAACAAATGACGACTGTGAAGCGCACCGACTTGGGGTCCATCGAGTTCTGAATTGCGAGCAAAATCATGGGTAATCGGGCGGACTGTTAGCCAGTCGGGCTCCTGATAGGTTCGCAGCATTGGGCTGCGGACATGAAGGAGAAGACGATGAACGTGTTTCTTGGATTGGATGTCTCACTGCGCTCAGTGGCGATGTGCGTGCTCAGTGCCGATGGTGATTTGATCGAAGAGACCAACCTTGATTGCGAAGTTGAGGCAATTTCAGATCATATCCGCACCAAAGGCTATTCAGTCGAACGGATTGGTTTCGAAGCCGGCACTATGAGCCAGGCATTGTTCCATGGTCTAACAGCCGAGGGCTTCGATGTGGTCTGTATGGAATCCCGCCAAGTCTCGGCAGCGATGTCTGCTACGCGGAACAGTGAAGCAGGCAATCAATGATCCGGTGGATCATTGATCTGCGAACGACAAGACCGATGCACGTGGCATCGCCCAGATTCTTCGAGCTGGTTGGTACAATCCGGTTCACATGAAGAGCCGCAAGAGCCATGACATCAAAGCCTTGTTGGCGGCTCGCAAAGCCATCCTCAACCGTTGCATCGATTTGGAGAATGAGATCCGTGGGCTGTTCAAGGCGTTCGGGATCAGATTGCCATCTTGTCTCAGCCGCCTTCGGTTCGATGAGGAATTGCGACCGATCATAGAGGCCGATGATACGCTCGCCTTTGCGCTCTTGCCCATTCTGGATGTCCGGGGTGACCTCTACGATGCTTATCGATTGATGGAGAAGCGCGTGATCGCCGTGTCGCGGAAGGACCCGGTTTGCAAACTTCTGATGATGGCACCTGGCGTCGGTCCGATCACGGCGCTCTCGTTCAAAGCTGCTATCGATGACCCAACACGCTTTAAATCTTCCAGGCTGGTTGGAGCCCACTTCGGTCTGATACCAAGACGCTTCCAATCTGGAGAGATGGACAATGCAGGTCGCATCTCCCGGGCTGGCGACAGAGACGTGCGTGCGACGCTCTATATTGCCGCCAACTCGCTTCTGATCGTATCGGGTCGACCATCGTCGTTGAAAAGCTGGGGCCTGAAGCTGATCCGAACGAAAGGCATCCGGCGTGCCCGCATCGCGGTCGCGCGCAAGCTTGCTGTGATCCTGCATCGGATGTGGATCACTAATAAGCCATTCCAGACGGAGGGCGCCCGCATGATCTAAACTACCCGAGCACCCTGTTCGTCCTGGTCTGGACGAAGTGTGTGGATGACGCCGTCTATGTCTCCTGCGCTCGAAGACGAAGCGCGCGCAAAAGCAAGGCGCTCCACAACACAAGATCACACACATGCATGCAGCGGCGCCAACGCTATGCGCCCAACAGACTGCGAAGAGAAGCGTGACCCAGACTTGGCGAAGAGCCGGATCGAAGACGAAAATATGGAGCTTGACCCGAAAGCCCGATTAGAGGAGCAGACATTAGCTTTTTAGCTTCGGGATCACGTTTTGCGGTGTGATCACTTCACCGCAATGGGCGCATTCAATGTCCACCCGGAGGTCGGAACCACACGGGTCATGAATGAGCTGGTTCCAGGTGCGATCAGGACCAACGAGATGATCCAGCGCCCAGGTCCGGGTGACAAGCACCGTGCTTAGGAGATCCTGGCCAGCTTTGGTCGCTCTATAAGGGGCTTGCCGAGCAGCGTCTTCGCGTTCCAACAATCCTTCCGATACAAGCGCTTTTAGTCGCGAGCTCAGAATGTTGTGGGCAATCCCCAACTTAGAGTGCGCCTCACGAAATCGAAACTCGCGCTGCAGGGCACCGTACATGATGAGCATGGACCATCGGTCTCCGGCAACTTTGAGGACTTCGGTGGCAGGGTCTTTTCGAGCCGCGACTGACATGACATTTGGCAGCTTGCGCCAGCCTCGAACGCTGGTCTCGTCGGAGAGCGCTTGATTGAGCGGAATGATCGGAGGCCATTTCAAATCCTGTGGCCGAATCTCTTCTCCGCAATCTCGGCATACATATTTGGGGACAATTGGCTGACCGCAAGTCGCGTGCACAAGTTCAACATCTGACTCGGTAGATCGCCACTTTTGACCCCATGCAATCATGCTCAACGCAATGGCGTAAACGCCAAAGCCGCGCGATGTGAAGCGATACTCGAACCTTGGCGGCGACGTCTGGTATTGTTTTCGCTCGAATAGGCCAAGGGCAACCAAATGCTTCAGTCGTTCGGCGAGCCGAGATGAAGAGATCTTCAGCCCACAGGCAAAATCATCAAACTTGCTGGCCCCAAAAAATGCCTCCCGCGTGATCAAAAACGTCCACGCATCCCCAATGACATCTACAGCGGCCACAAAGGGATCCAGCGGTGGAGGGGCAGGCGATGTCATTCTCGCAGTCTAATCGAACTTCGTAAGGAATGACAAATTTTGCTTGCATAATGGAAGCAGCAAATCATATACTTCCATAACAAAAGCAAATTAGACCCCGCCAAAGGAGCCTCCGATGACCCAAGACCGCCGCGCCAAAGGACAAGAGATTGCGAAACAGTATTTCGGACGAGAAATCACACCGGACAAAGAGGATGATCCGTTCTTCGTGCCCGCCCTGGAGCATTTGTTCGGAGAGATCTGGTCTCGCGAGGGTCTCAGTCTGCGGGACCGATCGCTGATAACGATTGCGGCTCTGATGGTGCTTGGCCGCGAACGCGAATTTGGCATCCACTTACATGGCGCCCTCAATGCTGGCGTGACGCCAAAAGAGATCGAAGAAATGGTCGTGCATCTCGCCTATTATGGTGGCTTTCCAACCGCCGCATCGGGGCGCGAAACCGTGAAGAAGGTCCTAGAGATGCGAGCTGGGCAATGACACTTTCGCTTGTTTGCGCAGCGCCAAAGTTCGGTTGGCAGCTAACATGGTCCTCTTCACGTGACACCAAACAGGACCGATACTTGCACGCAATCATGTCGGATGTCGCTCTACATCTCAGCATGATCGCCGGTTATCCTGCGCCAATAGAAGTTCCAATCGATCTGCACGCGGAACCGAACGAAGTGAGCGTGCTATGACACTTCATCTCATGGGATCTGTGCTTTCTCCGTTCGTTCGCAAAGCGCGTATTGTGCTGGAAGAGAAAGGGATCGACTATAGTCTCGAGCCCATTGTTCCCTTCATGGCGCCGGACTCCTTTACCGATTTGAGTCCGCTTCGGCGTGTTCCCGTTTTGAAAGATAGCGAAATAGGCCCTGATTGGGCGCTGCCAGATTCTTCAGCGATCTGTAGCTACATTGAACGCAAATATCCGATGCCCGCGTTGTACCCCACCGCTGCTGCAGATTATGGCCGCGCGCTTTGGTTCGAGGAATACGCTGATACCGAATTCTCAAACATCATTGGACAAGGCATTTTTCGTCCGGCCTTAGTTCAGGTTCTTCTCGGGGAAGAGCCGGGCCTCGATCAAGCAGAAAGGACGTTTGAGGAGACCCTTCCACCATACTTTGGATACTTAGAGGGAGCGATTGCTTCACGAGACTTCTTTATCGGGGAGGCGCTCAGCATCGCGGATATCAGTATTGCCGTTCACTTTCAAAATCTACGACTGGCGGGCTTTGAAATCGACGCCGCTGAATATCCGGGACTTGCGGCGTTCGTTGATCGGTTGCTGACCCGAAAGAGCTTCTCAATCCGCTTTGATGAAGAAAAGGCGTTTTTAAAGCAGCAAGGATATTGGGCGCAGCGCTCAAATTAACTGCCCGAGGCCACCCCAAATCAGGTGCTGCGAGGATTGACCAGCGATTTAAGAATTACGAGCAGAACGAGTTGTGACACTATTCGGAGTGTTCTGGTTCGATGAGTCGGTTGTGCTCTCTCAATATTTTGCGCAAGGCTTCGTGGTCCAAACGCTCAACAGTGAGGTCATCTGCACCCACCATCGTCTCTGCTGCGATAAGAGCGTTGATGATGGCTTCTTCGGTTGCTTGGACGACGCCTTCATAAAGGTAATCCAAGGTATATCGCGCATCATCTGTGATCGCCTGATACGTCACGATGTCTGTCTCAGGATGCCCAAGCGGATTTGCTGTTGAGAACGCAAGAAATATCTCACCCGATCCGCGTTCAGCGACCCCGCCTACGCGGGCCACACCCAAAGCCGACCTTTTGGCAAGTCGCTCGAGCTGCATTGGAAGCAATGGGGCATTGGTGGCGATAATTCCCATTATTGAATTTCCGTTCTGCAGGCGGTCGAAGGAGTGTTCATACTCATCCGGATTTAGAATTTCTCCGACCGGAACGCCTGCGACCGTGAGCCGCCAGGGCAATCCGAAATTCGCCTGTACAAGCACGCCGATAGTATAAGGTCCTACTTTTCGCGAACTCGTACCAGTGCCAGCCTTGAAGCCGAAACTAATCATTCCAGTGCCGCCGCCCACATTACCTTCTGCGATCTTGCCAGACGTCGCTGAGTCTAAGGCGGCAAAAACGTGGTCTTGGGTGATGTGTCGACCATACATGTCGTTCAGGTCTCCATCCCAGGTTTCAGCCACGACCGGCAGATGAAACATGTCCTCGGAGTCTCTCGCGCGCATCCATTCCCGGGAAGCGATATGAACGTCTGCAACACTGTAAGTGTTGGTCAGTAAGACCGGCCCGAAAAGCGTGCCAAACTCATCAATCCAATGAATGCCGGTCATCTCAGCGTCGCCATTCATGGTAAAGCGCCCGGCAAAGGCGCCGTCTGTATTATCCTTTCCGCGGGGATGAATGGCCGTTACACCAGTGCGAACTGGACCTTCTCCAATGACTAATGGCCCGCTTCCCGTGAACAATGTTGTGTACCCAACTTCGACACCTGCGACATCCGTAATCGCATTGTTCGCGCCGGGGACGCCATCAAAAGGGATCCCAAGATCGCGGGCGCGTGGAGGTTGCTCAGCATTTACGCAAGCAGGCTGGGTGATCAGGAGTACACAAATTCCTAGCGCGCGGATCATATTCCAACTCCGGGTTCGATCTTGGACCTCGAAAGAATGTCACTTGTACCACAGAGAGAGCAAGCGGCCATTCTTACTTTGAGAAACCCTGGTCCGCGAGCAAGAACCGTCTATCCGAGACTGTTTATCTCGAACCTTGGATCGAAACTCAATTTCTTGCTAATAAGAGACGTGAAGCTCCAGCGGGAGAATGGATGACAGAATTAGATTTTGTATCCCAGATTCAGGACGCACGTGCGAACATAGCGTTGGTTCTGTCGCTTGTGTTTACGATGCTCTCCGTTATGATCGTCGCGACTCATTATTTTCTCGGGAAAGAGGGGTTCCTCGTTCGGATCGGCGTCTTCGTTGTCTTTACTGGCGGTTACGTTGCTTTGTTGAGTCTCTATCAGTGGGAGATAACCCATCTTCGAGCCGCTCTCGTTGAGTTGAATAATCTGTCAAATGATGGTGATCTATCTGAAGTGGGGTCCGCTCTTCTAAACTGGTCCGGTGGCCCAGGCAGTATCCAAGCATGGTTGCCGCAGATTATGTACTTTTTGGGCTGGTTTTTGGTGGGAGTTTATCTCTTCTATTTCAATCATAAAAAATAAATACGTTGAATGTCCTGCCATTTGCGTGCCGTCTGCTGGGCAAACAAAAGAAGACATCAGATCCGTGGTGAACTAAGCGCGACCCGAGACTAGCGAATAGTGTTGGGTCAAATTAATGACTAATCGCATAGCTCTCATCGAGCCACCGTTGCCAAAGCGAGGTTGGCATTGGCGCTTCCTCAGAGAAACGCACGGTCACACAAGCGCCTGATCCGACCTGAAAGTCTTTCGGCTTTTCCAACGCCATTTGCGTGGCCTCTTGGCGAGACGCTTTAAGCTTGAACATGGCTTTATGGCGCCCGCCTTGCTTGCCGATAAAAAGAAACGCTTTGCCACTCGTTTTGAACGAGCTCCGCGTGCACGACGTCCCTTCATACACATTTGGATAGTGGCTGGCGCGCAGCCGAATCTGTTCCGTTGCATGCGTCATTTTGAACCCAGTCACATTGGTTGCGCTGCCAGCTCGGTGGCGATCCAGGACTCTCTGTCTCGAATACGACGAAGCCAAGACTGAACCGCATCATGTTCGCCAACTGGAAGTTGGGCGGCGCGTTCGTACATAAACGCACAGGCGACGGATAAATCGGCACAAGATAGCTCGTTACCCACTAAATAGTCCGAATGGCTGAGCGTATGACTGAGCACCCGGCACCAGCGATGAAACGACGACGTCAGCTGCTTCAGTGCGGGGGCATCATTATGCTGGCCAGTCATCGGTTTCACAACGTTTTCATAAAGAAATCCGTCTGTGGTTGGCGAAATATGAGCGGCTTGGAAAAATTGCCATTGAGAAATTTTGGCGCGAACCTTCGGGGCGTCCGGCCAAAGCTGGGTTGGGCCAAGCGTCTCCGCCAAATAAATCATAATCGCGTTTGATTCGCTCAACGTGAGTGATCCATCACGAAGCACAGGCACCTTGCCAGCCGGGTTCATAGCCAGAAATTCTGACCCCTCATTCTCACCGCCCATGCCTGGTGGTCGAACGCCGACAATTTGTTCGTCGACATCAATCTCCATCTCTCGGATTAGCAACATCACGCGGCGCGAGTGATGCGAACCGGGGCTCATGTAGAGAATTGGTTTGTCTTGCAATTTCTGCTCCTCCAATATTCAATCTACCCAACACAACGTTTGAGCAGTGCAAAAGGTAACATCGCGGCCATGAAAAAAAATTGCGGCGAACCGGATGCAGAATGGACGCAGGCGCTCGATCGATTGAGAAATCACTTCTTCGATCGCGATATTGAACCGATACGGCCAGCGCTTCGCGCCCATTGCCGCAAGCTCACCAAGGACCCGGCAAAAGCAGAGGATTTGATGCAAGAAGCTTTGGTGCGAAGTCTAAAGCTTTGCCAAATCTGTGGCGGCCCAATCAACATTCAAGCTTACGTTCTAAGAACCGCCACCAATCTCTGGATTGACGAATTGAGAAAGAATCGCAGAGCGCAGGCTGCGGCGAGCACATTAATAACGATGTTGCCTCCACAATCGTATGAACCGGAGGAATCGTTGTTTGAACTCATCGCCGCTGAACTCCCTAAACGGGAGTTTGAAGCGCTTGTGCTCACCGCTGTCTACGGGTTCACAAGCGGTGAGGCAGCCTCGCTTTTGAAGACGAGTTCAGCAGCCATAAAAATAGCTGCCAGTCGAGCTCGTAAAAGGCTCAGAACGATCGAGACTGATACAGGCATGCTGCTTTAACGCGTCGGAAATATAGAGTTCCGCTTGGCGCGCGTAAGAAGACATAAGCTCAGCGTCGAGAATCCCCTCAAATAGGGCATCCAAATCGTCAATTTCACATCGTTCACCTGTGTGGCCATTCCAAACGCGACTGCCCCCTCAATAGCTTGCTGAGAGCTCAACCCCGATCACGCGCGGAGAATCGATCGCGCCATAAAGCAAGCCATCTGTCGGGAAGAAAGCATTAGGAAACCCGCCGCCACTGATCCGACGTTCATCGGTGAGATTCTCACCAAATAGGCGAACCGCCCATTGATCGGTCTCATAGCCGAGTTGCAGAGACAGCATCTCGACAGCGCCTTGCGCATCGACAGCATTCGCGGTGAAGCCGGTGCGGTTACCCTCATCCAAAGCTGTTTCGCCGATGAAGTTGATTTCACCGCGAACAAAGAGGCCGCTCTCAAACTCATAGCGGGCGGCAAGGTTGGCGTCATATTCGGGGACGAGCTTCACCGGATTGCCAATCACTTCAGACGCTTCTCCGCGGCCAAAGTCGGTGTATTCAGAATTGACCACGCCAAGATTGCCGGTGAGCAATAATTGATCCGTCGGCGTCCACTGCCCCTCAATCTCAAACCCATAGCTTTCAATCGCCGCATCAGATCCGATAAACGAGGTCGAGACCACATTCCCCGCCTCATCTAAGAGGGCGGCGATCTCCTGATAATTTTCCGCATCAACAAAGAAAATCGCACCCGCCAAGAAGGCAGAGGCATCTGGTGACTGCCACTTTAGACCCGCTTCATAGCTCCAAAGTTCTTCTGACTCATAGCGGATCACATCATCCTGAAAGCCGTCTTGGGCGGCCGTCAGGTTAAACCCGCCGGGCAGATAACCTTTTGCGATATTGGCATATAGCGTCAGCGTATCAGAGGGTTCATAACGCAGCGCGAACCTCGGCAAGACCGCATCAAACGTTTCCTCAAGTTGAAGGTCATCAAACAAGAAGACAGCAAAGCCGAGGTCCAGCTCACCGGCTTGTTGGGTCGTTTCACGTTGCGCTTCGTCATAGCGCAAGCCGATTGTGCCGGTCAGCCCTGGCAGACTTTGTGGCGAATAGCTCACCGAGCCGAACAGGCCAAGATCATCGCTTTTGACCGCTTGTTCGGGCGAAAAATTGAAGTCATTCAAACCGCCTGGTCCCACCAATGACCCGAGAACCAAGGTCGCTTCCTCACTGTATAGCGATGCGCCGATTGAATAAATCAGGGCGCGATCTGATGGGGAGGTGAAGCGTACCTCGGCATTGACGAGATCCTTAGTATCGATCTGTGTGCCCGCCAAGAAAGGCGCATTGGTATTGTCGATGTCAAAACCACGATCATCTATGTCTTCGGTTCTATGGCTGAAGGACAGATCTAGATCGCCAAATCCCGTATCATAATTCGCACTAAGACCACCTACGAACTCTTCGATTTCAGCCCGCTTCGGCGCATCGTGGACAAACTGGAAGTCGGTCGCGCGAGTTGTTCCATTCACGGGCGGTGGACTGAAAGGGTTGGTTGGGTCAAACAGCGCACCATCGCTGTAAATCTCATTGTAGCGATCCAGATCCACAGGAAAGCCGTCAAAGCGATAAATGCCCGGCGCGTCTGTATCGATAATGTAAGCCGTTACGTTGACTGTCAGACGATCCGTTGGCGTCCAGCGCAATCGACCTTGAACAAAAAGTTCATCTATCTGACCAGGACCTTGAGGCGTCGCACCGATATTTTCCAGGAAGTAATCGCGATCCGAATACCGCACCGCTAGGGATCCTGTGAGTGCGTCTGGGGCGATCGGGCCAGCTACATAGCCTTCTCCGGTGTATGCTTCGCCAGTCTCAAAAGAGGTTGCGGTGAGAGAGGTATTCGCAGTGAACTCTGCGCTGGGCGGACGCGTGTTGATCACGATTAAGCCTGTCTCGGTGTTGGCGCCATATAAGGTCGATTGAGGACCTCGCAGCACTTCAACGGAATCCAATTGTGTGAGAACCGAATTGTTTAATTCGCGGAACGGAATGCCATCTATATAAACGGCGGCGCGGTTGACGATGAATGGGTTAGATTCGACCCCTCGGATTGAAATATAAACCGCCCCCAAAGGGCTCGAATCATTAAATTGAACATTTGGCGCAAGGTCATCGATACGACGGATATCGGTGACACGGGCCGCTTTTAACGCCTCGCGCCCAATCACCGTCACCGCGACATCTGCATCTTGGAGCGTGGTTTCCTGTTTCGTGCCTTTGACGATGATTTTGTCGAGCGTCACTTCGTCCTCATCCTCTGGTGTTTGTGCCGTCCCCAAAAGGCTCGATGAAACAAGCATCGCAGCCCCCGCACTCAAAACCCATTTGCGCATGATCTCAGACGCTCCTCATGTGTGGATGTGAGACCCATTTGCAACGACTATGGAGATGTCATCAACGCCGACCATCTTCGCAATCCGGACAATCCTCTTATCGGTCCGGACAATTGTCGTGATCGGTTCGAGTATCGACCTATCGTCTCGGCGAATAGCCGAAATATCGGCGATAGGCGGTCGAGAATGCATTCGGATTATACCCGATCTGCGTCGCGGCTGTCTTCACACTCGCGCCTTGGGCAAGGAGTTGATCTGCGAAGAGCATGCGTCGACGCAAGATATAGTTTCCGATACTCTCTGAATAAACACGTCGGAAAAGACGTGTCATCGAGCGCGTATCGATGGCGCATTGATTGGCCAACCAGTCCAATCGAATGGGTTGACAGAGATTGGCATCGATTAAGTCGCGGACGCTGCTCGCGCGTTTCAAATCGCGAGGCGAAACACTTCCGCCTGCTGCGGAGACATCTAAGGCTTGTGCGACCACAGCCGTCAATTCCAAAGCGCGCGCTTGGAGCATGAGCTTGCGCGCATCCCCCTGGAACCAAGGATCGACCGGCGTGCGAAATTGGTTCAATTGCCGAGTGGCACGTCCGTCAATTGTGGCCATGCGCCCACCGTTCAGAAGGTTGGTTATTTGTTGAAGGCATGAATCAGCCGCGATCGCTTCGGGATCAGCAATGTGCAAACCAAACGAACAAATGTTGCCTGCCTGAACCTGCGTTTCAAATTGCGCCCCATCCTCAGGCACGTACAGCGCCGTAAGAACTGGGCCATGGGTCTCGAACCTACCGAATCGTTGGCTGCTCGTGCACATGTTGGCAACGCCAAATCCGATGTGGAGGCCTTTCGGTAGAACCGATTGGGTCTCGGTTGAATCGCCTGCCTCACGTAAAGAGTGCCAGACCAATCCAGACTGAAAAGGCGTATCCTCATAAGAGCAACCGGTTCCAGCCGCGAGGCGTTCAAACTGAGCAGATGTATGTGCGTGCTGATCCATCTTAGTTGCAACTTATTCTCAATAAGACCGATTGTCAGCCCCACTTCAAAGTCGAAATGCCAATGGCGGCCACTAGAACGCCTTTTTTACTGTAAACCGTATTGCAATCAGAAACTTATACGCATCCCAAACCGTCGCTCGAGCATTCTGAAATACGAGCAATAGAAGAAGTTAGAAGAACCCTATTGTCAGGAATTGTTATTCTCCCGGGCGGAGATTCCCCCTTTGAATCGACTAAGTTTTTTGCTGCGGTGCACCATCTGCATCGAAAGCGCAAAGATCGAACTCATCGAGTGTCCGTTCCAATCGGCCATCTATCCGCGGTAGTTGATCCAACAAGTTGGACCAAGCGGCAAAGAATCGCTTGATCTCGCGCGCTAGCTCGCCGTCAATTCTCCCGCTGTCTAGCAGAAGCTCGGCAATACCGTCATAGTCGTCCAATGAAGCATTTTGGTACTCTCCCAACAGCTGGTAAGTCGTCACCTCACCGAGTGCACGGTCTATACGCGACTTTATAGTTTGCGCTCGATTGGAAAGTTCGAGAATCCGCTGCTGATTAGCTTCCCACTCATCGCTGGCTTCCGCTTCAAGCTTTGAGCGCGCATCGCCGATCAATCTGCGTTCATACTCGTCCTGCTCTCTTCGTGCGCTGGCGAAGAGGCCTTGGATTCTGGACACTTCGGAGACTTCGAATTGTCGGACAGATTCAGCGAAATTTACTTTCCACTCGTTCTGCTTCCTCGCATGCGAGTCCCTCATACGCTCGACGACGTACCATCCGAGAACCACAGTGTATGCGTAAGCATACATGATAGAAAGAAGCGGCTTATTAGCCGCATCAAACCAATGAATGTGCGTATCGCGTGCGTCGGGGTTGACGATGTAGCAAGCGACAATGACCACGACGTTCACTGCAATCACAATAGCCGATATCCAATACGCCGCAATCTCGTTGGAAGTCAGCGTCTTATTGGGATCGAAGATTTTGTCGGCCGTTTCAATATCTACGGTGAAGCGCCGGATAGATATAATATTTATGATGAAGGGCACGACTACCAAAAGCGGAAGCATGAGCATCGCGATCAGAGGAAGCCAGACAATTCGAGTTTCGTTACTTCCTTCAACGTTTTCAGCACCATCGTCTTGTGCTGCGAAAGGCCGATCGAAAGGCAAGAGACCCGCGCAGCTCAACACCGGCTCACCGCGCTCTCGCAATGACTTCGGTGCTTCAAATTTAAACCTGATCCGCGGGCGTTCTTGCTGTAGTTTTAGCAGCGCTGAACATATTAGTTGCGGCGTTTCACAAACGCTGTCTTCGGAGCTGCCGTCGGTATAGAGGACGATCCGAGAATCAGATTCGGAATCGATTTCGTGGAGAGCAGACACGGCATTTACAATAAGCGTGCTGCCGCCGGCGCTACCTGGGTCGAGTGTGAAGTCTTCAGACAGCTGAACAGGCTCGCTTGGGAGCGAAACGGAGCTTTCGCAGTCCGTTTTGGTCTCCCCACGAAAGTACTGTACGTAGATCTCGCTTGCAGCAGGGCTTTGCCTGATTAGGGCCTCTACTTCTCGATCAACGCCGTCTTCGCCTTCGCGGTACTGGGTCATAGAGCCTGAATTGTCCATGAAGTAGTACGTCACGTCGGAGTAAGCGGGTAGAGCCCAGCTTAGAATTGCGAAGATGAGTAATGCTGCGCCTCTCACCATCGGTGCATCCTCCCTTCAGACATGTCGAACGAAACAAGAACAAATTCAAGACGGTTTGCCGGAAAATTTCGCATTAAGTGAATTGGCAGTCGTTGAGACCCGGATATAAACATACAGTAATTGTCTTGCGCCAAAGCATCACACGCTCGCGTCCGGGATTAATCAGCCTACTCAGGGTTGAGGCCCAACTTGTTCGGTTGTCTCTGCTTCTACGAAAAGCCTGCCGTGACGCAAAGGTCAGCCCTTAGAATCTACCCGCCTAATCCAGCCCCACCCCCAACGCCCCCGACCCATTTGCGGCATTGGGGCGATGGTGCTAAATCTCGCTCGCGACGTATAAAAAAATGGACCCATCTATGCGGCTGTCATCCTTCTTATTTTCGGGCGCAGCGGGGGTGAGTGTGCTGGGCGCTGTGGCGCATGAACTTGTTGGGGCGCCGAAAGTTTTAGGGCCGCTCGCCGACACCAATTTACCCGCGGACGTGATCTGGTTGCACCATTTTTCCTGGCATGTCGGGACCGTCGCCGTGCTCGTCATGGCAGCGCTGTTTTTGGCCGCCGCGCGCACGCCGTCCGGCCGACCTCTCGCTTTGTTCGCTTGCCTGATGAGCACCGGCTTCGCCGCCTTGGGCATCGGCTTGGCCGTGTTCGCCAGCGCCGTCTTATGGACCACGCCGGCCCCCTACCCCTGGACACTGGTCGCAGGGTTGGGATGGCTCGGACTGTTCTTCACCCGCAATCCCGAGCGCGAAAAACCAGCGGCCGGACGGTCTACGCCGCCCGATATGGGACCACGGCGCTGAGGATCAGACATGACCGGAGCAGTCGCCGTTTGAGCCGAACGGCGCCGCAGGCGGGGATCTCGAGCGGCACGCCGGGAGATGTCCTAGGAGATCCCGGATCACGTCCGGGACGCGCGGCTTGGGGGCACACTGCGTTCCGGCCGGGTTGACGGAGGTCCTCTGGCTAAGGCCGCGGCCCAAAGTGCGTGGTCCCGGTCTCGAGCACGCGCCAGGCATGGTGGACGAAATCGACCAGCAATGGCCGCGTGTCGCGGGGGTCAATAATCTCTTCGGCGAAGAACGCCTCGGCCGTGCGGAAGGGCGAAGCGATGGCGTCGAAGCGTTTGTATAAGCTTTTCAAATAGGCCTCTTTGTCTTCGGCCTCGAGAATCTCTTTGCGATAGGCCGCTTCGATGCCGCCCGCCATCGGCAGTGACCCCCAATCGCCGCTGGGCCAGCAATAGCGCCACTTGGCCTTAGACGGGTTGAACATGGCCGAGCCCGCCAGGCCATAGGCTTTGCGGATAACCACCGCGCAAATCGGCACCGTGGCTTGATAGACCGCCGCCATCGCGCGCACGCCTTTGCGGGTGACGCCTTCGGTCTCATGCTTCACACCGCAAGCAAAGCCTGGGCAATCGACGAAGTGGATGACTGGCAAATGGAAGGTCGAGCAGAGATCCATGTGCCGGGTGACTTTGTCACAGACATCCGCCGTCCAGGCGCCATCCAGGAAAAACGGATCGCCAGCGAGAATCCCCACCGGGTGACCATCAACCCGGGCAAAGCCAGTAACAATACCGCGGCCCCATTGTTCGCCAATCTCGAAAAAGCTGCCTTTATCGACTGTCGCAGCGATGATTTTGCGCGGCTTGTAAGGTGTTTTGCCATCCGTTGGGACGATGGAAATCAGATCCTCTTCCTTCCGGTTCGGATCGTCATTGGGCGGTTTCAGCGGCGGCAATTCATGCACAGAGGAGGGCAGATAAGACAGAAACTG
>JBCCXW010000041.1:0-24534 GCA_039191105.1 Pseudomonadota bacterium | reverse complement strand
GCCGGCGCTGCGCATGACTGCCTTGAGCTTGGCTATGCTAAAGGTGATAAAGTCTTTCTGCCGGTCGAGAATATCGATCTCATCAGCCGCTATGGCAGCGAGGATGCTGAGAGTGCGATTGATGCGCTCGGCGGGGTTGGATGGCAAACCCGCAAGGCACGGGCGAAAAAGAAAATCCTCGAAATGGCGGCGGAACTCATGGCGATCGCTGCCGCCCGCGAGATGAAGCAAGCCGACGCAATTGTTTCAGGCGATGGGCTCTATGAAGAATTCGCCACGCGCTTCCCATATGAAGAGACAGACGACCAATTGAACGCGATCGAAGATGTGCTCGGCGACTTGTCATCCGGAAAGCCGATGGACCGACTTGTCTGCGGCGATGTCGGGTTCGGCAAAACCGAAGTGGCTTTGCGAGCAGCCTTTGTCGCCGCGATGTCTGGCCAACAAGTCGCGGTGATTGCGCCAACCACGCTCCTGGCGCGACAGCATTACAATACATTTGCAGCGCGTTTTGCCGGATGGCCGATCAATGTCCGGCCGCTCTCGCGCTTTGTCTCCGCCAAAGAGGCGAGCGAGACAAAGGCCAATTTGGCGCAAGGAACGATTGATGTGGTCATTGGCACGCATGCGCTCTTGGCCAAGAATGTCGCCTTCAAGCGCCTCGGATTGCTTGTCGTTGATGAGGAGCAACGCTTTGGCGTCAAACACAAAGAACGGCTGAAAGAACTCAAAGCCGATGTCCATGTTTTGACCCTGTCGGCGACGCCGATTCCGCGCACACTGCAAATGGCCCTGACCGGAATTCGCGACTTGTCGATCATCGCAACGCCGCCGGTCGACCGCCTTGCTGTGCGGACTTATGTCACAGAGTTCGATACGGTCACCATTCGCGAGGCATTGCTTCGCGAAAAGTATCGCGGGGGTCAAAGCTATTATGTTGCGCCGCGTATTTCCGATCTCGACTTTTTAGAGGCCTTCCTGAACGCAAATGTACCGGAGGTGAAATTCTGTGTTGCGCATGGGCAAATGCCATCGGGCGAGTTGGAAGACCTTATGACGGCCTTTTATGACGGCGAGTATGACGTTCTTCTCTCGACTACGATTGTCGAGAGTGGCCTCGATATCCCGCGCGCGAACACGCTGGTCATTCACAAAGCGGATCGGTTTGGCCTGGCGCAGCTGTATCAATTGCGCGGTCGCGTCGGGCGGTCAAAGCTGCGCGCCTACGCCTATTTAACGACTCCAGCGGATCGCGTGATTTCGCAGACGGCCGAGCGTCGCTTGCGTGTCTTGCAATCGCTTGACAGTCTAGGTGCTGGTTTTCAATTGGCGAGTCATGATCTGGATATGCGCGGCGGCGGAAATCTTTTGGGCGATCAGCAATCCGGACATGTCAAAGAGGTTGGGGTCGAGCTCTATCAACAAATGCTTGAGGACGCAGTGAAAGCTCTGCAATCGGGCTCGAACGCCGAGGCTGAAGTGGCGGATGAATGGTCTCCGCAAATCAATCTCGGACTGTCCGTCTTGATCCCGGAAGCTTATGTCGAAGACTTGGGCGTGCGATTGGGCCTGTATCGGCGTCTCGCTGATTTGACCAGCGAGCAAGAGCGCGAGTCTTTTGCAGCGGAATTGATTGATCGCTTCGGCCCATTGCCGGACGCGACGCAGCAATTGCTCGACGTGACGGCGATTAAAGTGGTGTGCAAAGCGCTCGGGATTTCAAAACTAGATGCGGGTCCCAAAGGCGTGGTGGTCACCTTCCGAAACGATACCAGAGTTGATCCCGGGCAACTTATGACGCTCGTCCGTTCACGCCCCGGGAAAATGAAACTTCGCCCAGATAGCAAGCTTGTCATCATCGGTGTGCCCGCCAAGCCGGATCAGCGTATGCAAGCGGTGAGAGGTTTGTTGATAGAGTTAGAGAGCGCCGCCGCCGTGCCAGCTTAACCAGTTCTACGCGATGCGAGCGACGTCCGTGCGGTCAGCCCGCCGAGCAAGGATTTTAGCGTATGGAATTGCCGGCGCTCAATCACGCGCCAGGTCACTGGGCGCTGCATCGCTTCCTCGATGCGACGGGCCAATATAACGCCGCCGCGATACTGCGTGTTGGGCAGGGTTACACAAATGTGGTGGGGGTCGAGCCGCGCCGCGAGATCTGTGTCGCGCAGCAGCGACTTGATCAAACGCGCCGCCGCTTTGACATCGTCTTCGCCGCTCACATTCACCGCGATCAATGACAGCGGCAGGGCGAGTTTATCGGCCTGCGCCATTTGCGCTTCGAGATGCGATTCGAGATAGTCGCGTGAAACCAGGCCAGTGGATGGGTCCTGCGCGAGCGAGGTCATGCCGAACGTCTCTTCTGATGCCAGCGTCGGCTCGGCACAAACGGTCAGTAAGCGCTCCGCGACATCCTCGATATGGGTCGATAGATCGAGAATTTGATCCGCCTGCGCGACATGTTCTTGGCGCAACGCGGCCGACAATTCCGGACGTAGCAATAAGATCACATGTGGGATATGCACGAGCTCAAGCGTTTTGATCCGCGATAACAGTTTTGCCGCCTCGTCTTCGGGGCCGGACGGGCAGAGAACGAGCGTATGGAAGCGGCCACTGCTGAGATAGTCTTCCGCTGTGAGCCGACTGATCGCCGCGACCAGACTGACATCGTTTTCCGCAAGACTGGCTTTGATCGCGTTTAAAAACGGCGCGTCATGCCCGAGCCAAAGCATGCGCGTGGCTTGCGGTGAGGTCGGTGTGACGGCCGATGGCCCAAATTTCTCAGACGTCTGCGCCCGCAATTGGATTTCCCGCAGTCGTTGCTTCTCACGCTGCCGAATGGCCAAGCGCGCCGGCAGCGAGGCAATCTGTGTGATATCCGTGAGGTGAATTTCGCTAAAGCCCGGCATGTCACCGCGCTTCCCAATCGTCGCCACCAATCGTTGATCATTGGCCGACACTTCGAAATCGCGGGTCACAAGGTCGATCAGCGCCGGGGCGGAGTCCGGTGGCAAATAGGAGCCTCTGACGGGCACCGGCCGGATCCCGGCTTGGCGCAACCGGGTTTGCAGCATTTCCAAACGCGGGCTTTCCGAGACCACATGAATCACCGGGGCATCGAAATTTTGGTCGGCAATCATTCCGTGATCCCTTCTGTCGACGTAGCGTCAGCCCTTTTTCTTTGCGCCAAGGAGTCTTAAAGTCTGGTTGATATAGGTTTTTTCCATAATCATCAGGAGAAGAGACAGATGGCGCAAGGACCGCTTTCAGGCGTTAAAATTGTCGAGTTTGCCGGTATTGGACCGGGTCCGTTTTGCGGCATGCTGCTCAGCGATATGGGCGCCGATGTCGTTCGGATTGATCGCGCTGGGCGCAATCGACCGGGCAATCCGACCGATGTGATGAGCCGTGGGCGTCGGTCGATTGCGCTTAATCTCAAGGATGACGCTGATCGCGAGACCGCGCTTCGTCTCTTGGAAAAAGCCGATGGCTTAATCGAAGGCTTTCGTCCGGGCGTTATGGAGCGGAATGGCCTCGGCCCAGATATCGTCTTAGCGCGCAATCCAAAACTGGCTTATGGCCGGATGACCGGTTGGGGCCAGCACGGCGCCCTGAGCCATTCAGCGGGTCATGATCTCAACTATATCGCGATCACCGGCGCCTTGCATGCAATGGGCGATGGCGATGGACGCCCACGACCACCACTCAACTTAATCGGCGATTATGGTGGCGGCGCGATGTATCTCGCGATGGGATTGTTGGCGGCCATTATCAATGTGAAAAATGGCGGCGAGGGCCAGGTGATAGATTGCGCGATGTCGGATGGTGCCGCATCACTCGCGACGATGTTTTATGGCATGCGGGCCATGGGCATGTGGACCGATGAGCGCGAAGCTAATTTGCTCGATGGTGGGGCGCATTTCTATGACACGTACGAATGCGCGGATGGAAAGTGGGTCTCGATCGGGTCAATCGAGCCGCAATTCTATGCGCTTTTAGTCGACAAAGCCGGGCTCACCGATCCCGACTTCCAAGCCCAAATGGATCGGTCTAAGTGGCCGAATTTGAAAGAAAAAATTATCTCGGTCATGAAGACAAAGACGCGCGATGAGTGGTGCGAAATTATGGAGGGCACAGACATTTGTTTCGCGCCAGTTCTGTCAATGGCCGAAGCGCCGACCTATCAGCACAATCTTGATCGCGGGACGTTTGAGACGATTGAGGGCGTGGTTCAACCCGGACCGGCGCCGCGTTTTTCGGCCACCCCGGGGGCGATCCAAGGCAAACCGGCTGGGATTGGGGAGCATCAAGAAGAGGTCCTCAAAGACTGGGGAATCGCATAAGACCCGTCCCTGTCAGCTCACCAATTCGCGGAGGCCATCATGGGTGCATTGCCGGGGACAACCGGGCGGCGACGTCTGTATCTGATGCGGCATGGCTTTGTCGATTATACATCGGCTGAGGTCCGCGCGGCGCAAGATCCGTCGATTGCCTATCTGACCGAGACCGGCCGTGACGAAGCCAAAGCGGCCGGGATTGCTTTGTCAGACGTTAAGCTCGACTTAGCCTTTCATACCGGCCTGAAGCGGACCAAGGAGACGGCGCAAATCGTCTTGGCGCAGCATGATTTGGAGGCGCCGGAGCTTGAATTTGATGCGCGGTTTATGGAGTTGCGGTCGGGGCAGTATATCGATTTCAAATCGCCGGAGCATTTGGCGGCGACAATGACGTTTCAGTTTGAACAAGCCGGTGAACCGGGCGCCACGTTTCTCGAAGGTGGCGAGAAGTTCTCGGATGCCATGGACCGAATTGAAGATGGTTTGAAGGGGCTGTTGTCCCGGCCCAGTTGGTCATCCGCACTTTTGGTCGCGCATGAAGTGGTCAATCGTATGGTTCTGGCATGGGCAATCGGGGCGCCATTGGGATCAAGCGCTGCGTTTGAGCAGGATACCGGCTGCATCAACATCATTGACTTTGACTTGGTGCCGGATCCGGATGGCAACACGCGGATCGAGCGGGCGATGATCAAAGCGGTCAATCTGACCCCGGCCAATTATCTCAAAAACGGCATGAACCTACGCTCGCTCGAGGCGATTTTCACGCGCGCAGATGAATAGACATTCAGGCTTAGCTGGTCATGCCCGTCTAAGATGAACGCAGGATGAGATCGCGCTGCAACTGTGTTCATCTTGGGTTTGCTAAACCACATGTGTCGACAGGGACATTGTTTCTCTAACAAGGGCCCTGGCGACGTCCTTCTTGCTTGACTAAGGTCGTTCTTCGGAGCGGCCTTTTTTTTGCGTTAGCGCCTCCGCTCGGGCCATCGCGGCTTTGAGATTGTCTTCCAAACGCTGGCGCAAATGCTCGCGGTCCTCATCTCTGCTTGGGATGACGGCCTCGCCAAAGACAAGCGCGCCGCGGCCAAACGGGTAGGGGATGCGGAAGCCGTCCCAGGTGCCAAGCCGATGGCGGGGCGCCGACACAATCGCATAAGGTAGGATCGGCGCTTCCGCACGCTGGGCCATAATAATCGGACCGTTCTGCGCCACTTCAGCCGGGCCACGCGGACCGTCGGGCGTAATACAAATCCCACCGCCCGTCTTCAAAATGCGCAGCGCCTCGGCCAGCGCTTTCATCCCGCCTTTATCGCGTTTCTTGCGTTTGTTTGCAGACGAGCCGCGCACCGCTTCCAGGCCGAGATGTTTGATCGCTTTGGCGACGGGCTCACCGTCTTTTGAGAGCGAGATCAGCATCGCCGAACGGGTCTTTTGCTGCGGCCATTTGCGAATGATCCGGTTCCAGCCCGACGGCAAAAGCAGGATCGTGGAATGCCAGGCAGCGACAATAATGTTCGGATAGCCGAGCCAAACTTGCAAAGCCGCCTCATCGCCTTCGACCGACCAGCGAATGGTGCGATTGCAGAGCGCCATATAGCCCCAGATCACCCAGCCTAATATGGTGGTGACAATGGCGCTGCGCAGGATCGCTTTCATAGCGCCTGTCTCTAACGAGGATTGCGACGCCCGCAAAGAGCAAGTGCGCAGCCGCCTAAGGCACGTAAGCGGTGTAAGTGATCTCGGCCTGGATTTCGCCATAGCCATCGGCGAGATCGAAGGCGCCGTTCAAATCGGTATCAAAGATGTAACCGACTTCAAACTTGACCGACTGCTGCGCAATTGAGCCAGGAGCAGCTGCGGTGGCCTCTGAGGCCACAAACACGTCTAGACCCTCGCCGGTGAAGTCAGACAATGGTCGTCCTGTGGGTAGGCGGGTAATGCTGGGATTGCTCGTCGAGGTTCCATAACTTAATCCACCGTGGATTCCGTTGCTTGAGATTGACGATTCGAAGTCGATATCGGAAAGGCCAAAATTGACAGGAGATCCCAGTACGGACGCTATTGCGCGAATACTGAAGGGGGTGTTTGATGCCGCGAAAAACGCACTCGCGTGATTTGAGTCCCGCGCAAACGTTCTCGGGTCATCATCAAGCGAAAATGCACTGAAGGCAGCCGGTGATAAGGTGTCTATGGTGACCAAATCTTCGCCGGACGCGCGAACCACCCACTCGATGCCGCGCTGCACCGCGCCAGCAGCGTCAGGTGTCGCCGTTAGCGATCCCGTCAACAGCGTCCGCCCATTCGCGGCGATCAAATCGGTGTCGACCCCACTCGCATCCTCAACAATAAAATCAACGACGACGGGCGCTGTGCCATCAGAGTCATCGGCCGCCCAAAGGATCACCATAGGCGCAACATGAAAATGCGGCCGGTCCAGCGTGCTGGCCTGCGCAACCTGCGGCAGGCTCGCAGTTGTTGCGATAAGGCTGGACGCGAGGCCGAAGCGTTTTGAGATCGTCATATTATGCTCCATCATAGGTTCCGGTTACAGCGCATAAACCGTGTAGGTCACCGTCGCCTGGATTTCACCGGCACCGAGCGAGAGGTCCAGGCTATTGGCGTGCGTATCGCCGTCATTGCCCCAAAGCAGGGTATCACTCGTGTCGATCAAGTACCTCGGGTTAATTAAAATCGATTGCTCGAGGATTGTTCCAGGAGCGGTCGCTGTCGCGCGATTCATTGTTACGATATCGCTGTTTTCGTGGTATTCCAGGTGCCTCCAGGTCGCATTTGGAAATAATGTTACGCCAACGTTCGTTGATTTCTGACCAATGAGTGTCCCATTGACGTTCGCACTGCTATGCGTGCGGAGTTTGGCTTTAATATCGCGGACGTCGAACTCACCCGTCGCGTAGATCTCCTCAACCGTAGCCTGAATTTTAAAACCGGTATTCGAGGCGACGCCGAATTGCGAGCTATACATTGTATTCGAACTATCAATGTCCTCGCGATAGTGATCGAAAACTGCGTTTTCAGCGTCAAAGGCCGTGAAAATCGAGCCCTGCGACGGGTCGACTATGGTGGTGCTGCCATCGCCCAAATCGCGCAAACGGAAGCGTCCAAGTGGTGTGTCCGGCCCCGCTGCGAAATCATTTGTAGGGTCCAAAGTGCCCGTCAGCAAAGTCCGGCCATCCGCCGCGATTAGGTCGGTGAAAGTGCCATCGGACGCTTCCGCCATATAATCGACGACTTTGATGCCGTCGCCTGGGGCACTATCGTCAACGGCCCAGACAATGACCATGGCGGGGACTTCGAAGCTTGGGCGATCAACATTGAAGGCGTGCGCCGTTTGGGGCGCGCTCAACATCGCGGCGATGAGGCTAGAAGATAGCCCTAAGCGGGGCGAAAAAGACATTTTCTAATCCTTCGAAAGTCGCGGTTAAAGGACGTAAACGGTGTACGTGATGGTTGCGCCAGCTTCACCCGATCCCAAGGAAAGGTCCTGGTCATTCATTTGGGTGGAGAGCGAATAGTTGGTCGTAAACAACACGGATTGTTGGAGAATCGTGCCGTCTGCCGCAGCGGTGGCATGCGGCACTATTGCGACCGTTCGTCCGTCTAAATATGAGAGCGGTTGAAAATTGTAGGGGTCACTGTTCAGACTGGTCGCGTTTGCGTGCTCTCCCAAAACAGTGCTGGCGATCGTATACGGATAACTGTAGTGGAACCGCATGCGTGTCTGGATCATATCTGTGGTGAACGAGCCGGTCGCGAATACGTTGCTCACACTTGCCTGAATTTGAAATCCAGTGTTCGAAGCGATGCCAATTCGGCTTCCATAGTTGATGTAACTGCTGGTTCCAGTGTCGCGAAGAATCTGCGTGCGTGTGCCTGCGACATCAAAAGGGGAATAAGTACTGCCATCGGTGAGGTTCATGATGCTGATGGGGTCACCATTTGCATCTTGCAATAGAACCCGATCGTTAGGATAGGTAACGCCACCCATAGAGTCAGCCGTCGGTTCTAGGGTTCCATGGGTCATCGTGCGGCCGGTGACGGTCGGCATAAGATCAGTTGTCGATCCGTCGTTCGCGAGCGTTAGATAATCAACGACTTGTATTCCGTTTTCTGGATTATCATCATCATACGCCCAGACAATCACCATTGCAGGCACTTCGAAATTTGGGCGGTCGACATTGAAGGCGCTGGTGCTCGGCGCGAGACCTGTGATGAGCGCGATAATTGCCGTGCGGCGACCTGTTTTGGCTAAGAGTGTGTTTTTCATAATAGATTGCTCCAAACTAGGTCGTCGTCACAGGACGTAGACGGTGTAAACGATGTCGGCATAGATCTCTCCGGTCCCCACTTCTAAACCGGAAAAGCGCGTGCTGGTGAGCCAATAACGCATCTGATGAAAGACAGATTGCTGAGCGATGGTCCCATCTTGTGCGGCTGTTGGACCATTAACGGTGATGATATCCTTGCCGTTGAAAGACAGGATTGGAACGCGATTGCTGGGGTTATAAGCATACGTCACCGCAGGCGACTGGGATCTCGTTCCGAATTGGAGGCCGCCATAGGTGCCAGATCCAATAATGACCGTGCTCAAAGCAATTGAGCCGATTTGCAAATCGCCCGTAGCGCCGTAATCAACAACGTCGGAGCGAATGCGGTACCCTGTATTCGACGCGACAAAGAAGCCATTATTGTAAGTGACTTGATTGCTACCGTCGTCGCGCAAGTATTCGAGCTCTTGATCCTCGACGTCGAACGCTTGGAAGCCTGTCGGATTCGATACCGATACGGTTTGAAGGGAATTGTCGGTCAAGTCGCGCAGACCGATCTGATCCCCTGTCATCCAAGCGGTGTCTGGAGTCGGCGCGAGTGACCCGGTTACGACGGCGCGGCCATCGACCGCGGTGCCGCCAATCGCATCGGTCGAGACACCATTATCCAGCGTCACGAAATCCATGACTTTTGGGCCGCCATCCGGATCGGCGTCATCCACCGCCCAAACGATCACCATGGGATCGACTTCGAAGTGTGGTCGATCAATGCTGTAAGACTGGGCGCTGGGGAGGAAGGCCCCAAGACAGGCTGTGCCGAGCGCAGCGGCGCGAAGGTGTTGTTTCAGCGGCATGATCAGCTCCGATAATCATGTGGTGAGGGGTCAGCATCGCTCGCCAAGGCGGCAATGAAGCGTGAGTGGCATGCAGAAGCGTTTGCAAAGGTCATAATAGGCTCGTTCACAGGTCGCAGCTACAGAACGTAGACTGTGTATGTGATGGCTGCTTTCAATGTGCCGTAGCCGGTCGAGAGGTCGATATATGTGTCGCCTGGAACGATGAGCTTTGTCGCACCTTTAAATCGCACGGATTGCTGAGCGATGGTCCCGCTAGAGGCTGCCGTCGGCTGAGTGGCGGTATAGATCGTGGTTTCGGACGTGATATCAGTTAAGTCGTCAAAATTCACAGGGGTGCCACCGGGATTTTGAGCGTGCCCGCCCCATTCGATCGTTTCCGTTGTGCTCGGATGGCTCATCGTGCCGCTTGTGAGCACCTGAAAGGTCATTGCAATATCTGACAAATCGAGGTCGGGTGTGCCCTCAATCAAAGCCGCTTCGGCCGTAATCGTGAACGGTGTGTTCGACGCGACGAAGAAATTGGCATCATAAGCCGGGCGGTAGGCCTGGACGGTGACATCCGCAACGTCGAAAGCATTAAACGCGGCCGGGTTGTTCGGATTAATCGCTTCGAACTCGCCGTTAAGGTCAGAGAGCCTCCACGTATGCAGGATCGGATTTGAGAAGGTGGCATCCTCAGTCGGTTGAAGATTGTTGCCGATTGCGCGGCCATCGAAACTGGGAATTAAATCTGTCGCCGTTCCATTCTCTTCGACGATAAAGTCGATCACTTCTTTTATTTCGCCGGTCGATTCATTTGCGGCCCATACCACAACGACGGGATCGACCTGGAAGTGCGCTTGGTCGATGCTGTAAGACTGGGCGCTGGGCACGAACGCCCCAAGACAAGCTGTGCTGAGCATGGCGGCGCGAAGGTGTTGTTTCAATGGCATGATCAGCTCCGAAAACTGTTCGGTGGGAGGTGAGCATCGCTCGCGTCTGAGCGGTCGCGGCCAGCTGAAGGCGAGAAATGCCAGCAGCGTCCAGTCCGTCGCGAGCGATGCTACACGGGGTGGGCGATTAAGCGACGTAGAACGTGTACGTCACTTCGGCTTCAATCGCGCCATTGCCCTGTGACAGGTCATATCCGGCTGATCCGAAGAGCGTATAGGTTGCGTCAAAGCGCACCGATTGATCTGTGATCGAGCCAGAGGCTGATGCGGTCCGGATGGCCGTCGAGTAGATTAGTTGCGCGGTCTCCGACATAGCGGCTAATGTGCCCTGTGTCGCGCCACTGCCGATTGTGGCGAAGGATTCACTCGTATCTGCTTGTGCACTACTACCAAAGTCGACGCCATCATTGGCTGCGGTGCCACTATTGGTCCGTTCTAAGGTAAAGTGAATGTCATCAAGGCCGAGATCATCTTCCGACTCGTCTTGATCGCTTGCCGCAGCGTGAATTTGAAATCCGGTATTCGACGCGACAAAGAAACTGGCATTTCGGACGACGTTTGAATCAAATTCAGCGTCGGTGACGTCGAAAGCAGAAAATGTGCTTGCGGAAGAGGTATCAATGGGTTGAATTTCAGTACTGCCATCGGTGATGGACAACAGATTTCCCAAAGTTGCTGTACTGGCGGCATCTTCCGTAGGGTTCAGCGTTCCGGTCGTCAGCGTCCGGCCATTTGTAGCGATTAAGTCATTGCTGCCGCTCCCAACGATAAAATCCGTCACAACGCCAGCATTGCCATTGGTGTCATCGGCGGCCCAAACAATAATAATCGGCTCCACTTTAAAATGGGGGCGGTCGATGATCGAAGCTTGAGTTGGGGTCACGAAGCTGGCAGAGGCAGCAGCGGTGGCAGCGCTTGCAAGCAAAAGTTTGCGGAAGTTCATAAAGGTATCTCCATAGAAATGCAGCCGAAAGTGCTGCTGTACGGGTCTACTGACCTCGCTCGCATATTCATCCGTTGGTTGCATTTATCTGGAACTAAGCCTGCACGGCGAAATTCGCGGGGTGGATTAACCAAACCCGCGGTGAATTCGGGGCACGTAAAATAATACAAATAAAAACAGCGTTCTATGGGGTTGTGAATTCCTTACACCGGCGTGCGTGGGAGGCGAAACCCTAATGGCAAGCCATAAAGTTGAGACATTCAGATCATAAAGAGGTTCACTCGGAGGCGTAAGAGGGCGTGCGAGCGCCACCGGTATTTACCAATCGCCCGGCAATGCCCGTCAAAGCCTGTCCTTTTGCGATTGAACGCGAGCGGTGCGGGGTGGCAAAGCCGCAATCAAAAGCGCCCAGCTCGTCAAAGGAGCTGGGCGCATTGGGTTTATAGCGTTTGGGCTGAAGGTTCCCGCTTAAGGGACGTAGACGGTGTAGACCACGTCGGCTTGGATCTCGCCGGCGCCTTGTGACAAGTCATAAGCGCCGCCAGCGCCGAGCGTGTAGGTGGCGTCGAACCGAACCGACTGGCCGACAATGGTGCCAGGAGTCGCTGCGGTGCGCTGGGCGCCGACAAAGACCGGTACGGTGCCGTCAACTTCACCCAGATCGGCAAACGTTCCAAAGCTGCCGCCTGGGTTTTGCGCATTGCCGCCAAAGGTCAAACTGTCATCGGTGCCGGTGACAGTGACATCCATCGCATAGCCGATATCGGTGATCTGAAAGTCACCGCTTTGCTCGGTCTGTGTGGCAACTCCATCGATCGCAAAAGCTGTGTTAGAGGCGACATAGAAGCTCGACTCATAGGTCAAGGCGCCGCCCGTCAAAGACGCGTCGGTGACGTCAAACGCGCTAAATGCGACAGGGTTATCGGTATCAATGGTGGCGATATTGCCGCCAGCATTGTCAATGTCCAATACGGTGCCAAGGCCGTTGGTCGCGGACGCATTGGCCGTGGCCGTCAAAGACCCTGTCAGAACCGTGCGACCGTCAACTGTGGTCCCACCGATCAAATCTGTGTCGCCTGCGCCGGTCGTATCATTGATGATAAAGTCGGTGGCGATCGGTGTGTTGCCATTGGCATCATCTGCGGCCCAAACGATGACGACGCCAAGAACTTTAAAATGGGGTCGATCAATGATCGAGGCTTGGGCGGGGGCAACCAGTGTTGCTGCGCCCATGGCCAAGGCGGCGCCGGCCAGAAGCGGTTTGCGAAAGCTCATTTTCTAATCTCCATAATCATGCAGCACGGGGCTGCGGCACGGGCCTTTTGACCTCGTCAGCGCGGTATCGCAGAGATTGGATTATATTCCGCTAAAACTAAGACTCAGTTTCACCGAGTGTGTTTACGCTTCGTTAGACGGGCGACACCGGTTTATCAGCAAGTTCCGCATAGCGCCCGCCATGATAGACCAGGGGCATCGCGTCCGGATCAGAAGCGAGCCGCTGCACTTCAGCAATGAAAAGGATATGGTCGCCGGCTGGATATTTGGCATACGGCAAGCATTCAAGCCGCGCCGCGCAGTCTGGCAGCAGGGGCACGCCTTTGAGCCCGGACTGTGTGTTTAACCCAGAGAACTTATTGATTCCAGACGCGGCAAAGCGCTGCGAGAGCGCGGCTTGGTCTTCCCGTAAAATATGCACAGCAAAAGCGGCCGCGGTTGAAAATGCGCTGAGGCTTTTCGCGTTCAATCCAACGGACCAAAGGATCAGCGGCGGATCGAGGGATACGGAGTTAAATGAGTTCGCTGTAATCCCCACCGGCTGTCCGCGATCATCGCGTGCCGTGATGATGGTCACACCAGTGACAAATAGGCCGAGGGTTTCGCGAAACGTGCGCAGATCAAAACTCATGCCCCCAATGTGCGCCGTTTTCCGATTTGGTCCAGCGTTCAATTGCGCTCGACGTGCGCTGAGCGGCCCTGGTGCTGTGGAATGAGATTCGCGCTGACAAAGATTCGGCGTGGCGGGGGCGTGCGGGCCATATGCGCGATAATGGATAAAGATTGTTCGTTTCAGAAGATTCGCCCATAAGGACCTTTTCGAACAGGAACATCAACCGAACACCCAGGATCGTGTCCAGTTTTATTAATGCGGATTTGCATATGAGGTATGCGACACGGCAGGATTGGTTGGATCTGCAATCAAATCGGGGGTAAGTGTTAACCATCATGAATGGCATATTTATCGAACATTTATTGCAGGTCTGTTGCATTTCAGACAGTTTTGTGAAGGCAAAGGGTAAACGGGTGAAAAGCTGAATATCTGTTCATTATGAACAGCTGTTCATCGAAAAACCTGAGCAAAGATTCACCTAAAAAAGTGCTTGTATGTCGGTTTCGTTATAGGCATTTAGGGACCGTCAAGAGCGGGCAGCAAGCCCCGATTTGCAGTGAAGGACATCTTTTTTCAGCCGCCAAACCTCCTAAGTTTGGTCGCGTTCGAGATGCAAGAGAGTGAGATAATGAAAGACTGGTGTAATACCGACGGCGCCCGCCGTCTGAAAGATAAAATTGCCGAATATTGGGCCGACCGCGGCTATGAAGTGGAAGTCGATTTGGTCGATGCAGGCTTCGTCCCAGCGATGCGCAGCGCGCGCACAGACGTACGCAGCAATATGGTCAATGGCATGCCCCGCCGCAAACTCGTGAACGTGAACGAGGTGCGCAGCGAATACCGCCCTGATTAGTTGATTTTGGCAAGCGCTGCCAGCGCTTGGGGCATTTCATGCCAATGATCAATCGATTGAAGTTCGCCATCGGGGTGGCCAGAGAGGGTGCCATATCCGAATGAGACGAACACGAAAGGCAGTCCGGCGTTCCGGGCTGCTTTTTCGTCTGTGACCGAGTCGCCAATCATAATCGCACGCTCTGAGGACCCGCTGCTTCGAACCACCGCTTCCAAAACATGCCGCCCGTCTGGCTTTTTTATGGGCAATGCATCGCCGCCAACCGTCGCGGTAAAAAACCGATCTAGGGCCAATCCATGCAGCACGCGCTCGGCCAAATGCTGCGCCTTGTTGGTGCAGACAGCGAGCTTTGCCCCTGCGCTTTGCAGCGTCTCAAGGCCGGTCACGACGCCGTCAAAAGGGACACTGAACCGGGTAATGTTGGCGATGTAGTGCTCTAAGAAAATCGGCCACAGAACGGTATCGATTTCAGCCTCGTCTGTCGCCGCATCATGATAGGACAAACCTTTGCGGATCAGGGCCTTAGCGCCATCTCCAATCATCATCCGAATGCTGTCCAAGGTCACCGGCGCTAAGCCTTTATGGGCAAGCGTATGGTTCAGCGCGGCATGCAGGTCTGGTGCGGTCTCGACCAGTGTTCCGTCTAAGTCAAAGACCAGCGTCCAGCCACGAAAATCAAAGCTCATCCACCCATCCTGCAGCGATTAAGGCTCGCATCGACTCAGAACTTGCTCTAGGCGAGTTGCAAAGTTTTAGCGAGGGTCTTTCGCAATGGGGAAACGCGCAGCGGTGATTTTGGCGGCCGGGCAGGGCACGCGCATGCGCTCATCGCTGCCGAAAGTGCTACACCCGGTTGGCGGCCGCCCGATGTTGGATTGGTCGATCGCTTTGGCGCAAGCGGTCGGATGCGAGCGCATCATTGTCGTTTGTGGTCCGGCAAACCCGCTGGTCCAAGAGCATGTCGCGACCGCCCTCGGCCCTGAGGCGGTTGCGATACAGGACCCACCGCTGGGCACCGGTCATGCGGTAAGCGCTGCGCATCCGGCCTTGAAAGACTTCGACGGCGAGGTGGTGGTCCTCTACGGCGATACGCCGCTCATTCCGACCGATGCGATCGAGGCGCTTTTTGATGCGCTGCAATCGGGTGCGTCCATTGGGGTGCTCGGGTTTGAGACAGCAAATCCGGGCGCTTATGGGCGGCTCGTGACCCGCGCCGATGGCGGCCTCGAGGCCATTGTCGAGGCCCGCGAGGCGACGCCCGATCAGTTGGCGATCGGTTTCTGCAATTCGGGCGTCGTGGCAGCCTCTGCAGCGACCCTGTTTGAGCGCCTCTCTGAAGTCGGGAACGAGAATGCCAAAGGCGAGTATTATCTCACCGATATTGTCGCTTTGGCGCGCGCCGCCGGGCAGGATTGCCGTGCCGTCGAATGCCAACAAGACGATGTCTTAGGCGTCAACTCGCAACTTGAACTGGCGCAAGCCGAGCAGGCTTTCCAAACGAAAATGCGGACCGCGTTCCTGGCCGGCGGCGTGACCATGACCGCGCTGGAAACCGTATACTTCTCTTACGACACGCAGATACAATCTGATGTGATGATTGAGCCGTATGTGATTTTTGGGCCTGGCGTTCAGGTGGCATCCGGGGCTCAAATTCGCGGGTTCAGTCATCTAGAAGGCACCGTGATCTCATCCGGCTGTGTGGTCGGTCCATTTGCCCGGCTTCGCCCTGGCGCCGTCCTCGAAGACGATGTCCGCGTCGGCAACTTTGTTGAGGTCAAACAGACGCGAATGGGCCAAGGCGCGAAGGCCAATCACTTAGCCTATCTTGGTGATGGCGAGGTCGGCGCGCGCGCCAATCTTGGGGCTGGGACCATTTTTTGTAATTATGATGGCTTCTTGAAATATCAGACCAAAATTGGTGCGGGGGCTTTTGTCGGATCGAACTCCGCTTTGGTGGCGCCGGTTTCCATCGGCGAGCGCGCCTATATCGGATCAGGATCGGTGATCACCAAAGATGTCGAGCCGGATGCGCTCGCTGTGGCGCGCGGACGGCAAATACAGAAAAGCGGCTGGGCTACCGCATTCCGGGACAAAATGACGGCGATCAAAGCCGCTAAAAAAAAGCGCTGATGGAGAGACCGGATGGCGAATGAGCTGGAAAAAGAAAATGCCGCTCAAGCGGCCATGGACTTTATCGAAGACGGCATGACGATTGGCTTGGGCACCGGTTCGACGGCAAAGTATTTTGTGGAATACTTAGCTGAAGAGATTTCCGACGGACTCGTTGTGCGCGGAGTCCCGACCAGTGAGCAAACCCGCCGGCTGGCCGAGTCGCGTGGCGTTCCTCTGGTCGATATAGAGCAGGTTGACCGCATCCACATTACAATCGATGGCGCCGACGAAGTCGATGAGCAGGCGCAATTGATAAAAGGCGGCGGCGCGGCGCTGTTGCGGGAGAAAATCATCGCCAATGCGAGCGATCTAATGGTTGTCATCGCCGACAGTTCGAAACAGGTCGACATGCTCGGCAAGTTCCCGCTGCCGGTGGAAGTGACGCCGTTTGGTTACACGATCACGGCGAAAAAGACCTACGATGCTTTAAAGAAAGCGGGTGTTTTGAAACCGATGATCAAGGTGCGGACCGGCCCGGGCGATAAGCCGATGATGACAGATGGGGGGAATTTTATCTTGGATTGTGCCTGCGGCGCTATTCCAGATGCACCGCTTGCAGCGGCTTTACTGGCGAACATTCCAGGCATTGTCGAACACGGACTGTTTATCAATCTCGCCCGTACCGTGATTATCGGCGCCGAAGACGGCGCCACGATCTTTGAGTATTAAATGCCGGGTCCCTATGGCCTGCGGGCAACCCCTACGTTTTCAGCGAGGATAGAGTGATGGCTGAGCATTCCTATGATTACGACCTATTTGTCATTGGCGGCGGTTCTGGCGGCGTCCGAGCGGCGCGCATCTCTGCAAGCCATGGCGCAAAAGTAGCGCTCGCGGAAGAATATCGTATGGGGGGCACTTGCGTCATTCGCGGCTGTGTGCCGAAGAAGTTCATGGTCTATGCCAGCGATTATGGTCGTAAGCTGAAAGAAGCAAAAGCTTATGGTTGGGACGTCACAGTTAGCGGTTTTGATTTTCCGGACTTTATGGCCAATCTCCGTGCGGAGGTCGACCGACTGTCCGGCATCTATATGAGCGGTCAGGTTAATGCTGGCGTTGACGTGTTCGAAGAGCGGGCCGAGTTTATCGACGCGCACACGCTGAGATTGGTCAAAACCGGACGCACGGTGACGGCTGACAAAATCTTGATCGCTGTCGGCGGCACGCCCTGGCGCCCGAGCTCAGATGAATTGCCTGGCGTTGAACACACCATTACCTCCGATGGGGTCTTTCAGCTCACCCAATTGCCGCAGCACATCGTCATCGCCGGCGGCGGATATATTGCCTGCGAGTTCGCCCATGTGTTT
The DNA here is from genome assembly GCA_039191105.1 of Pseudomonadota bacterium. Taxonomy (GTDB): domain Bacteria; phylum Pseudomonadota; class Alphaproteobacteria; order Caulobacterales; family Hyphomonadaceae; genus Henriciella. The sequence goes on along the minus strand of JBCCXW010000041.1, from coordinate 6,965 downwards.
GCCGGGCTGGGGGTCGAGACCTGCCTCGTCTATCGCGGCGAAACGGTGTTGAACGGGTTCGATATGGATGTGCGCACAGCTGTTCATGAGGGCCTTAAAGAGGCCGGTGTTCGGGTCATCACCAACACGGTTTTTGAATCGATCGACAAACGCAAGGATAGCGATCGGCCTCTGCATTTAAAGCTCACCAATGGCGTCGCGCTCGATGCAGACGTGATCATGATGGCGGTGGGACGCCGGCCCATGATTGCGGGCTTAGGGTTAGACGCGGTCGGTGTGGAGGTCGGTGCGCGCAGCGAAGTGATTGTCGATCAATACTCGCGCACGAATGTCGAGCATATTTTCGCCGTCGGTGATGTCACCCGTCGCGCTGAGTTGACCCCGGTCGCGATCCGCGAAGGTCATGCGTTTGCGGACACCGAGTTTGGAGGGCAGGCGCGTACGTTTGATCATGACATGATCCCAACGGCGGTCTTCACCCAACCTGAAGTCGGTACCGTCGGGCTCACGGAGCGCGAAGCGCGGCGCGAATATGGAAAAATCGATATCTACAAAGCCCGCTTTCGGCCGATGAAAAACATGCTGAATGGCAAAATGGAGCGGGTGTTTATGAAATTGGTCGTGCGCCAAGAGGATGAGGTTGTGGTCGGCGCGCACGTGGTCTCCCCAGATGCGGGAGAGATGATCCAAATGCTCGGTATTGCGGTCAAAATGGGCGCCACCAAACAGCAATTTGATGCCACTTGCGCGGTCCACCCGACGATCGCCGAAGAGATCGTCACGCTGCGCACCAAATGGCAGCTTGAACCTGTTTAAACGCACAAAAAAGAGGCCGCTCTTTGTGCGCACGGCCTCTTTTGTCTGTTGAGCTATGGCGTTTAGTGGCGGCTGCTGAGCCGCGCCCGGCGCCGACGCCGCTTGTCCAACATGCTTCGACCCGTCTCCTCTGTCAGTTCGGGAGCTGGGGCATTGATTTCGACGGCTGGGCGGGCCTGCTTGATCTCATTGATCAGGGCCGTCGAGGTGAGGGGGGTAGGGACCGCGATAGGGGTTTGCTCGGTTTCGCGGACATGCGGTGTCATCGTTTTTTCCTTCATTGATTCAGGTGATTAGCCTGACCGACGGGGGTTTTGAGAGAGGGTAAATCCGCCGATGCATTGGACCTAGGGAGTGCATTATTGTTTTTCAATAAGAATTCGTTGTTTTTCGATTAAAAATTTTGAAAATCGAATTTTTTCAGGGTGTTAATGGGGCGAATTCCCAGATTCGCACCTCATCTAATCGCTCGGAAGCGTCTTCCGTGCGGATCGCTTAGTCGCTTGTCTTCTTCGCCTCGGCATTTCCGTTCTTTGCCGATACGTCACCGCGTGACTTTTAAAATCTGACTTATTCAAATATATATGAAATATTATTGTATGAATATTGGAATTAATAGATTATATATTGTATAAGTATTTAAATAAAAAAGCCTTCGATGTCCTTGGATGTCGAAAAAGACAGGATGAGGAAATGCCAACAGAATCAATAGCGCGTCGCGTGGCGCGCGTAACCGGGCTAGTGGCTCTTGCTTGCCTGGGCGCCGCTCTGGCACAAACGAATGCGGAGGGGCATACCTCCACGGATCTCGCCAGTGGGTTTGATATTCCTGCGCTCGGGGGTGCCAACTCTATTGGGGTCACTGCAGCGACGATTGGCGATATGAATGGCGATGGCTATGATGACTTTGTCATCGGGAGTCCATCCCGAGGCGATAGCAAACCGAGTGAGAATGAGGATATCGTCGCCGTAGTGTTCGGTGGTGAACACTTGCGGGCAATCCAAGACTTGGATTTGAGCCAGCTCACGCCAGACCAAGGCCTGATCTTCTACACAAGCGATGACGGAGTGAGCAAGAATACCGGCCGTACCGTATCCTCGGCGGGCGACATCAATGCAGATGGTTTTGATGATCTGCTCATCGGCGCGACAGGCGCCAATCGTTCCCGCGGTGTTGTGTATGTCGTTTTCGGTGGACGGTTCGGGTCAGCTGAGAACAAAGTGAATTTGGAGACGCTCCCCATCGAAACAGGCCTCACTTTGGTTGGCGACGCGATCGATCGGTTCATGGGGCTCGGAGCCGCGCGCGCAGGTGATGTTAATGGGGATGGCTTTGACGATGTGATCGTATCTGCGCCCCAAAGCGCCGGCGACAGAGCAAGCTCAGGCCGATCCTATATTGTTTACGGTGCGCCAGACTTTGCTGAACGCGCCGCTCGTTCTGGAGCTGAGATAAATCTGGCCAACATGGATCCGCAGCAGGGATTCATAGTGCAAGGCGCATCGAACGTATGGGCCGGTTGGTCTGTCGCCGAAGCTGGTGATGTGAACAATGATGGTTTTGGCGATGTGCTCATTGGTTCCTATGATAGCCGCAGCGAAGCGCAACTTAGCGGGGTGGCCTATGTGATCTATGGCGGTGACGGCTCATACCCGCAGAATACCTTAGACCTTGAGGCTTTAACCCCCGCCCAAGGTCTCACCATAAGGACGAGCGTGCCGAACGCCCGACTCGGTTACACGGTGGGCGGGGTTGGCGATGTCAATGAAGATGGTTTCGACGATGTCTTGATCAGCACGAAACTGCTTCAAACTGCGCAGGATCCGTTCGAGACATCTTACTTAATCTTTGGCGCAGAAACCAACGGCGATGAACGAGAACTCAATGTCGATGCGTTGACGCAGGAACGCGGGTTCTCAATTGAATCGCTCGGTCGATCAGGCGGCTATGGCGTGCCGGTCGCAGTCGGTAATATCAATGGCGACGGACGAAATGACTTTGCCCTCGGTCGCCATCCGGGCCTGAGCCAACTATTGGGATCCGAGGATTGGTCGGAAAATACTGAAATGCAGATCCGATCGGAGCTAGACGCGATTGTTGTTTTGCCCGAGGTGGATGTCGCGAGAGCAAGCATGAATGGCGACTTTGACGGCGACGGATTTGATGATCTTATCGCAACGGACGGTGAGTACGCATATGTCAGATTTGGCGGTCAAACGGGCACGGAAACGCCCGGGATCCGACGCTTTGTTGGCACATCAAACATTGACCGCTTCTTTGGCGCTGTAGGGCATCAAAGCTTCTTCGATATTGGGCGCGGCGACACGGTCCGCGCTGGCGCTGGGCCTGATTGGATTTACGTGCGGGACGAGTCCTTCGCCGTCATTGATGGTGGCCGTGGGACCGACTTCATTCTACTTCGACCGGACGCCGCGCCAAGATCTCGATATGAATTTGACCTCACGCCGCCGCAGCGCATCATTCGAAGTATCGAAGGCATGAAGATAGCTGGACGAAGTTTCACGACGCTGAAACTCGATGAGCAATCGGTATATCGGATATCGGATGATCGAAAGGATGGGATCACATCTTTGCGCATATTTGGAGATCGTGGCGATACCGTTTCGTTTACCGATACAGGTTGGACATATATCGGCCGATCTTACTTTATCGGATACTTCGACGCAGACCCTTATCGTCCTTACACTTATAACACGTTTCAAAAAGGCAATGCGCAAGTACATGTGATTGCGGGAACGAAAATTATCCGGCCTGAAGGACCCGGTTTGACCTTTGTGGCAAACTAGGTGACGGCAAATGAGTTTGAGCGCTCCGCCGATGTCTTAACTCGAATTCGAAATTCGTCGCGTCGAAGCGCATTGATCTTGACGAGGCTTAATGCGCGCGCCAACCGGGGTGTGGATTTTTCATCGCGCTTTGATGCCTTCCAACAGCGCGAAGACCGGCTGGCCTATTGGCTGGAACAACAAGCTGAAAATCAGGCCGAGATCGATGCGATTGAAAGTGCGAGCCTTGTGTCCCTGCCGGATCGAAAGCCCCTAATCCCAGAAGCTTGCCCGTTCTCTTGATCCGCCGGATCTGGCGAAACGGCAGTCTCGTTGACAAGGAATTCGCGTGCTCCGCATTGAATACCCGGCGCGAATGAGTAGTCTGAGACCTGCGCGAGTGTTCCGCTAGCTGAGAGGGGGCAGCGATGAGTAAGTTTGACTATACCGCGATCATCTATTTTCACGGCATCGGCACGCAGCGACGATATGAAGAAATGAGCCGATTGATCGATGCTTTTGATCAGTTCAGTTTGCTCCATGATCAAAAAGAAGTTGGCATTTTGCGGGATCAGAAACTGCAAATGGAACCGCATGTGCGGGGCGATCAAAGTGATGGCAACGATTTTTTCTCCTTCTTGCAATTCAAACGCTTCATTCGCCCGAACCCGCGAATTTCCGCGCGCGAACGGCCGATCCCAGTGGACACATTCCGCATGTATGAAGGCTATTGGTCAGATGTCGTCGCAGCCGGTCTTGATGCGCCGCGCGTCCTGTTTTGGGTCTATAGCAAAGTCATCGCGCCAATCCGTTGCCTCAACGCGCCGTGGCGAGATCATCAGCGTTTGAAACTGTCTTATTTGTTCCGAACCCAGCGCGATGACCCACAAGGTGGCTTCAAGGAGCCGATAGAGGAAGACCCAGACGGCAAGCGCGTGGGCGAACACAAAACCGCTTATGAGCAAATTGCGGATGCCTATCATTTGTTTGAAAGCTGGCCCGCCCAACGCACCTATCCGAAAGGCGCGTTTTCGGACTTTCTCGCCTTCTTGAAACATGGCGTACCGGATTGGGCGCTTGGCACCGAGACGCCGCCCGATGCGCAGATTAAAGGCGATGGCCAAAGTTTGTTGCTGCGCGGCTGGGGGGCGGCGCGCGCCGACAAAGGCCGTCTCTTGACCAAGCTCGCGAAACGTTGGCGGCGGCGCTTTATCTGGAGCCAGCGACTGATCCTCTTACGACTCATCAGCATTGTGCTCGGCACGCTTGGCTCACTGACCTTCCTGTTGTTTTTGATCTCCGATCTCGCGATTGCAAAAATGCTGTCTTTGCCCGCCGGCGAAGGGTTGCTGGAAGTGTTGCCATCGACACCAGGACTGACGGTTGGGATTATTTCAGCAATCGTGATCGTGCCGCTTTATTTCATGGTGCTCAAAGCGCTTAAATTCTTTGTCGGGGATGTGGTGTTTTGGACGGCGCAGGAAGGTCGATCAGACTTGTTTGATAAACGCGCAGAAATTCTTGAGCGGGCGGTGTCTGCCATCGATCATGTCTGCGCTGACCCGAAATGTAAGCGCGTGGTGATTGTCGGGCACAGTCTGGGCGCTTCAGTCGGCTACGAAGCACTGATTGAGACGGCGCGACGGCGCGAAGCGATTGAGGTCGAAGTGCGCCGAGGGGGACATCCTCAAGCGCATGACAAATTTCGCCACGAAAAAATCTCTCATTTCTTCACGCTTGGCAGCCCGATTGAGCTTATTCATTACTTTTTCGACCTGATCTCGAGCAAGTATCACCGGTACAATCGCATCGTCGCGGATTTGCAGCGTTCGGCGCGTAAGCCGCCTTTCCAAAAAGGTCGAAAGCGGTGGATCAAATGGATCAACATCACCGCAAAAGCGGATCCAATCAGCCATGATGTGGCCACCCAATCCGAGCTCCGCTCGCCCTGGATCGACGATTTTTATGCGGCGCCCGGCCGACCCGCCAAACGTCATCAAAAAGCGATTGAAGAGATTGAAATTGTGGGTCATCGCGCGCCGCTGCCCGGGACAGCGCATTCCAGCTATTTTGCAGCACCCGAGGCGGTTGGACGTATGTTCCAAGCGGCCATCCTAAATGATGGCGAACTGGCGGAGCGCGAAGATGATCCGGTCACGGACAAAGTCAGAAAAATTGCGCGGCGGGCTGTGTTTGTACGCGATGTGATGGCCATGTTTGCTTGCTGGACGCTTGCCGTCGCCGCGATTGCCTTTTGGGCTCGGATGCCAGAGATTGCTGGCTATGGCCTTGGCGGATTCTTAGCGGCGATCGCCGTCATTGCGCTGCATGCCTCATGGCTGGTAGACCGAGACGAGAAGCGCCCGCTCACGCTCCAAGCAGAGATTGACAAAACCATATCACCTGAGGCTTAATAGAAAAATAGCCGTTGCGCCGACTTTTCTGTTACGCCGCCCAAAAATGGCTGTTTTCAACAATCGCCGACCCTCTTTGAGGTGTCGGTGATTTTGTTTTCAGGACTCGGATCGCTCTCCTACTCGACGGGGTCGGACGTGCAGGTGCCATCGTTCAGCGCGATCACCATCGTATCCGCATAGGTCACGCCTGCGACTTCATAGCTGGCAACGACCTTGTCGCCGTCAAAGCTGACCGTGTTTTTCAGGTCTTCTACGCCATGCATACGGCGCAGATCCTCGGCGACGGCGGCCCGGGTTGCAGCGTCGAATGCGCAATCCATTTCAAAGATCCCTGGCATCTCTGATCGGTAAAAGCATGCACCATCTGGACCGGTTTGGACCGTCGCGGTCGCGATTCCGCCAAGAAAACCGTCCTGCCACTGATAGGTGAGCGGCGTGCAGGTGTCCAAAGCCGCGGCGACGACCCTGCCATCATAAGGACCGAGGGCACGCTCATTGCTGGCGCCGCAGGCTGTGAGTAAGACCGCACTGAGCCATGTTGAACGCATAGCTGTCCCCATACTTGCTTCCAAAACTGCAATTGGCCCGTTTAGCGCAGCGCCGGCCTCGGCTCAAATCCGCGCGGTCTTACCCTTTGCCGCGCACCTCGACGTGACGTCCCAGGAGGCGGCTAAGTTCGGCGGCGAGATCAGCATTGCGGAGCGCAGCGTCCGACGCGGCCGCTTCCGCGCGCTCGGCGGCTGCATCGGTTTCTAAAGCGGCAAGCTGCTGGGCGCGGCGTTTTTTGGCGCGCCAGGCAGAGACCAGTTTCTCCGCGGATGCGCGATCGCCTTTGGCCAAAGCGGCGCGCACAGAGGCTAGTACGGATGTGGCGCTTGCCAACGTCTCGGCCGGCTCGAGCGCCGCGCTTGGCGGGGCAGTTATGTCTGGTCGGTCTAAGGCGGC